>NZ_WIBD01000004.1:88653-221070 GCF_009495975.1 Pseudomonas sp. SZ57
TGCAAACTCTTTCGCGAGCAAGTTGGCTCCCACGGCCTTCGGCCAGAATCAAGAGCAGACCTGTGTATCGTCAGGTGTCAACGGCCAGCGCGGGACTCGCGGATGTAGAAGCGGGCTTTCTCGGACTTCTCGGTGCAGCCTTCAAACGCCTCGAACTGCTGCTGGGTCTTGGCACCCGTCAACAGCGACAAGGCCTTGGAGTAACTGACCGTTCCGGCGAAACCTTCAGCCTTGGCCAGATCCAGCTCATGCCAGGCAGCGTCGAGCTGAGTGGCGCAGCTGTCGCGATATCCGGTCTTGCCAGCACAACCTGCAAGAACCAAAACAAGCAATGGCAGACAGATAAGGGCTTTCATTCGGGTGTTACCTCAAGAGTGAACAGGAAGTGTGCGGCTTTGACGGTGCGCGGCAGTAAAAGTGCCGCAGCACGGGGCTATGCTCGCTTTTTTCATCTAGTGATCAGCCAGCAGACGATACCCTATTCCAGGCTCAGTGAGGATGAACCGCGGAGCGGTTGGATCATCTGCCAGCTTCTGCCGCAAATGCCCCACCACGATACGCAGATAGTGACTGTCTTCGGTGTGCGTAGGCCCCCAGATATCCTTGAGCAATTGCTGCTGGGTAATGACCCGCCCGGGATGCCGCGCCAACTGTGCCAGCACCGCGTATTCCTTGCGGGTCAGCGCCACTTCCTGACCGTCGAGCAGCACACGCCGATAGGCGAGGTCGACGGTGAGCGGCCCGAACTCAAGCGCAGAATCGGGCTTTTCACTGCCCGACGCCTGCCTGAGCAGCGCCCTGATTCGAGCCAGAAACTCTTGAATGCCAAACGGTTTGGTCACGTAGTCGTTGGCGCCGGCGTCCAGCGCCTGAACTTTCTGTGCCTCGCTGGCGCGCACCGAAAGCACCAGCACCGGCACGGCCGACCACTCGCGAAACTCGCTCAGCACCTGCTGACCGTCCATGTCCGGCAACCCAAGGTCGAGCACCAGCAAATCCGGTTTGTTCAACGCCGCCTGAGTCAGCCCCTCCGCGCCTGTGGCGGCTTCCAGCACCTTGTAGCCCTGCGACACCAGACTGATGCGCAGGAACTTGCGAATCTGCGGCTCGTCGTCGATGACCAGAATGGTAGTCGCCTGGCTCAAGCGGACTCCTCCAGTTCCACATCCGGCTGCGCCTGCAGCGGCAGAAACAGAGTGATGCGTGTACCCAGCCCGTCGATGCCCTCGTCTACCGTGAGCCGCCCACCGTGCGCGCCGATCATACCCTGACAGATCGCCAGCCCCAGCCCCGTGCCCTGCCCGCCGCGATCGCCGCGGGCGGCGGTGTAGAACATGTCGAAAATCTTCGCTCGTTCGTCCTCGGGAATACCGGGGCCTTCGTCACTGACCGAGAAAAACAGTTCACTGTCGACCACACCGGCCGCTACTTGCAAGCGCCCATCGACGGGCGAAAAGCGCGCAGCGTTCTCAAGGACATTGACCAGCGCCTGCTCGATCAGCGCCGCGTGCACGTACAGCAGCGGCAGCTCGCCAGTCACCTGGGTGCTGACCTGCAATGGCGTCAGTACGGCACGCAGCCGATTGAGCGCGCTGCCGACGATATCGGCGGGCGACACCCAGTCGCGGGCCAGCTTCAGCGCACCGTGCCCCAGACGCGTCATGTCCAGCAGGTTCTGGATATAGCGGTCCAGGCGCTCGGCTTCATCGCGGGTGCCTTCCAGCAGCTCGCGGCGATCCTCCAGTGGAATGGCTTCACCCAGGGCCAGCAGGCTGTCGATGCTGCCGCGCATCGAGGTCAGCGGGGTACGCAGGTCGTGGGATACCGAAGCCAGCAAGGCGCTGCGCAATTGCTCGGTTTCGCCGTGTAGACGCGCGGCTTCAAGCTCCTGGGCCAATTGCGCACGCGCCAGCGCCTGCGCCAGTGGCTGGGTGAGCGCCGCCAGCAGACGTCGATGCTGCGCAGTGAACGACTGGCCTTCCCGCGCGCATACCCCAAGTAAAGCCAGCGGCCCTTCTTCTGCGGTGATCGGCCACCACCACCAGCGTCCGGACGGCAAGGTGCCAGTGCCACTGCCCGCGGGTTGATCGTGCTTCCAGGCCCAGTCGGCAGCGGCACGCTCGGCTTCCGAGAAGGTCAGCGGCCCGCCGGTTTCGACCACCCAGCCGCCCTCTCCGTCGCGGTCGACCAGACACAGGTGCAGTTCCTTCCAGCCGGAGAAATGCTGTTCTGCTGCGCTGAACACCGCTTTACCGTCAGTGGCGGCAGTCATCTTGCGCGACAGGTCGAGCAGCTCACTGGTCTGCTCCTGGGTATCGCGCAACGCCTGCAACTGCCTGCGCTGTCGTGCTGCGAGCTTGCCGGTCAGGGCCGACATCAGCAGGAAGAACAACAGCGTCAGCACGTCTTCTTCGCGCTGGATGTTCAGGGAAAAGCTCGGCGGAATGAACAGAAAGTCATACGCCAGGAACGATAACCCGGCACAGGCCAGCGCCGGGCCCATGCTGCTGCGCACGGCGACCAGCAATACCGCAGCAAGAAAGATCAGAGAAATGTTCGGCAGTGCCAGCACGCCTGCAACGCCCCAGGCCACCAGACTGGCGATCAACGTGGCGACGAAAGCCAGGCCGTAATCGAACCACACCACTTCGCGAGCCGGGCGCGCACGCGGCGGCTGATCGGGCAGTTCCTCGCTGTCGTCGAGTACCGAGATTTCCAGACCGTGCCCTTCTCGCAACAAGCGCGCCGCAACGCCGCCGCCGAAGACTTTACGCCGCCAGTGCCGACGCGACTGGCCGACCAGCACCACGCTGGCACGCCGTTCGATGGCATGCTGCACCAGCGTTCGGGCAACCTCCCCGGCGCGCAGCGAAACCGCTTCGCCGCCGAGCCGCTCGGCCAGTTGTTGAGCGCTTTGCAGACGCGCGCGGGACTGCTCGTCGAGGGTTTGGCCGTCGTCCACATGCACGGCGCTCCAAGGCAGATGACGACGCTGGGCAACCCGACTGGCGTGACGCACCAGACGCTCGGCATGGATATCACCGTCGATGCCCACCAGCATCCGCCCGCGAACCGCCGGGGCCGACTGGCCCAACTGCCGGTAGCCCTGCGCCAGATCGTTATCGACCTGCGCCGCCGCCGTCTGCATGGCCATTTCGCGCAGCGCGGTGAGGTTGGTCTGGGTGAAAAAGGCGTCGATGGCCGCGCGTGCCTGTTCCGGCACGTAGACCTTGCCGTCGCGCAGGCGCTCCAGCAGTTCACGGGGCGGCAGGTCGATCAGCACCAGATCAAAGGCTTCCTGCAACACCCAGTCCGGCAGCGTTTCACGCACCTGCACGCCGGTGATGCCGCGCACCTGGTCATTCAGGCTTTCCAGATGCTGGACGTTGACGGTGGTATACACATCAATGCCGGCGGCGAGCAGTTCCTGAATATCCTGCCAGCGCTTCGCGTGTCGACTGCCGGGCGCATTGGTGTGCGCCAGTTCGTCGACCAGTACCAGGCTCGGCGCAGCCTTGAGCAGCGCGTCGAGGTCCATTTCTTCGAGGGTCATGCCGCGATAATCAGTGCGCAGCAAGGGCTGTTGCGGCAGGCCGTTGAGCAGCGCCTCGGTTTCTGCGCGGCCGTGGGTTTCGACCACGCCCGCCAGCACCTTCACCCCTTGGCGCAGCTGCGCGTGAGCCGCCTGGAGCATGGCGTAGGTCTTGCCGACGCCTGGCGCAGCCCCGAGAAAAACCTTCAGCCGCCCGCGCCCCTCGCGGGGCAGCTGGGCCAGCAGTGCGTCAGCTCGACCGGAATCACTCACGTTGGTTACCACCCTCTTTCTGATCAGCTACAGCTTAGTGAATCTGCGGCGTACATGGCGCACTTTGTTACAGCTGTGCGTTGCGCGGTGCAGACGGTAACTGATTCAGGCTCATATTCAAGGCCAATACGTTGACCACCGGTGGGCCGATCAGCGGACGCTGGGTATTGGCGTCGATCAGCGCCTGCACTTTGTCCAGCGGCAATTGCCGGGCCGCGGCAACACGCCCGGCCTGCCAGGCCACCGCTTCAGGCGAGAGGTGCGGGTCAAGTCCGCTGCCGGAGGTGGTCAGCAAGGCCATTGGTATCGGTTCCTGTGAGGCGTTGGCCAGTTTCACGGCGTCCTCTTTCACGCGTGTCGCCAGCGCCGGGTTGCTCGGCGCGAAGTTACTCGCGCCGCTGGCCACGGTCGCGAATGAGCCAGCCGAGGGGCGCGACTGGAACCACTCATCGCCGGTGAACGACTGGGCGATCAGCGCCGAGCCACGCACCTTGCCCGATGCGTCATACACCAGGCTGCCATTGGCCTGCTGCGGAAACGCCACTTGCACAACCCCGGTGACCACCAGTGGATAGGCCACGCCGGTGATCAGGCTCATCAACACGATCAGGCTCAAGGCCGGACGCAATACATTGGACATCTGCACATCCTCAATCAGGTGAGGCTGCACGCCGACCGGCGTGCAGCACAGGCTTCAAACAAGGCCGAGTGCGACGAGCAGCATGTCGATCAGCTTGATGCCGATAAACGGCACAACGATGCCGCCCAGGCCGTAGATCAGCAGGTTGCGACGCAGCAGGTGAGCCGCGCTGGCCGCCTGCACACGCACGCCACGCAGGGCCAGCGGGATCAGTACGACGATGATCAGCGCGTTGAAGACGATGGCCGAGACAATCGCGCTCTGCGGGCTGGCCAGCTTCATGACGTTGAGCACGCCCAGTTGCGGGTAGATCGAGGCAAACAGCGCAGGCAGCACGGCGAAGTACTTGGCCACGTCGTTGGCAATCGAAAAGGTGGTCAGCGCACCGCGGGTAACCAGCAACTCCTTGCCGATCTGCACCACATCCAGCAACTTGGTCGGGTCGCTGTCGAGGTCGACCATGTTCGCCGCTTCGCGTGCGGCCTGGGTGCCGTCGTTCATCGCCATACCTACGTCGGCCTGGGCCAGTGCAGGTGCATCGTTGGCGCCGTCGCCACACATCGCCACCAGACGCCCTTCGCCCTGCTCCTGGCGAATTCGCTCCAGTTTCTTCTCCGGCGTGGCTTCAGCCAGCACGTCGTCGACACCGGCCTCGGCGGCAATCGCTGCGGCAGTCAGCGGGTTGTCGCCGGTGACCATCACGGTCCGGATACCCAGTTTGCGCAGCTCTTCGAAACGTTCGCGAATGCCTGGCTTGACCACGTCCTTGAGATGGATCGCGCCCAACAACCGACCGTTGGCGCAGACCAGCAGCGGTGTGCCGCCGGTCTTGGCGATCTTGTCGACTTCACGGGCCAGTGCAGGCGGCAGCTCGCTGCGCTGCATGTTGATGAAAGCCAGCAGCGAATCCACCGCGCCCTTGCGGTACACGTGGCCCTGGTAATCAACGCCGGACAGACGTGTGTCAGCGCTGAACGGCACGGCCGTCACCGAGCTCAGGGTCGGCTCGTTCATCGGGTGCAGGTTGCGCAGAAACTCGACGATGGATTTGCCTTCTGCCGTGTCGTCGGCCAGCGAAGCCAGCAAAGCACCCTCGCCCAGCTCCTTCGGGGTCACGCCCGGTGCAGCGTAGACAGCGGCGCAGCGACGGTTGCCGAAGGTGATGGTACCGGTCTTGTCCAGCAGCAGCACATGCACATCGCCCGCGGCCTCCACGGCGCGACCCGACTTGGCAATCACATTGAGGCGCACCAGGCGGTCCATACCGGCAATGCCGATGGCCGACAGCAGGCCGCCAATGGTGGTGGGGATCAGCGTGACCAGCAACGCCACCAGAAACACCAGCGGCAGGCTGCCACCGGCAAAGTGGGCGAACGGCTGCAAGGTGATGACCACCAGCAGGAAGATCAGGGTCAGGCCGATCAGCAGAATATCCAGCGCGACTTCGTTGGGGGTCTTCTGTCGTTTGGCGCCTTCGACCAGCGCGATCATGCGGTCCAGTGTCGACTCACCGGGGTTGGCGCTGATGCGTATCAGCAGCCAGTCGGAGACCAGCCGGGTGTTGCCGGTCACGGCCGAGCGATCGCCACCGGATTCGCGAATCACTGGCGCGGATTCGCCGGTAATCGCGGCCTCGTTGACCGCAGCGATGCCTTCGATGACTTCGCCATCACCGGGAATCATTTCGCCGATCTCGACGCGCACCACATCACCCTTGCGCAACTCGCTGGCATTGATGATTCGCAGGCTGCCGTTGTCGTCCCTGACACGTGCCTTGAGCCCTTCGCTGCCCGCCTTGAGACTGTCGGCGCGGGCCTTGCCACGGCCTTCGGCCAGCGCTTCGGCGAAGTTGGCGAACAGCACGGTAAACCACAGCCACAGGGCGATCTGCACGCAGACCGAAGTCGGCACCTGCGGGTTGGGGATCACGCAGAGCACGGTGGTCAGGATGGCGGTCAGTTCCACCACCAGCATGACCGGCGAACGCTTGAGCTGACGCGGGTCGAGCTTGACGAAGGCCTGCACCAGCGCCGGACGCCACAGGGCGGCGATGCCGGTTTTTGCCGATTCGGTGGCCTGCGATTCAGTAGATTTCGCAGCAGCATTTTTTGCAGGATTAATAGGTAAGTTCATGATCGGTTCCTCAGAAACCCAGGCTCAGGTGTTCGGCAATCGGCCCCAGTGCCAGGGTCGGCAGGAAGGTCAAACCACCCACCAGCAGAATCGTGACGGTCAGCAGGGTGACGAACAGCAGGCCATGGGTCGGGAAGCTGTTCTGGCCCTGCGGCGCGGCCTTCTTCATGGCCAGGCTACCGGCCAGGGCCAGCACCGGCAGGATGTAACCGAAGCGGCCGATGAAAATCGCCAGGCTGAGCATCAGGTTGTGGAACACCGTGTTGGCACTGAAACCGCCGAACGCCGAGCCGTTGTTGGCCGTGGCCGAGGTGTAGGCGTACAGCAACTGACTGAAGCCATGCGGGCCAGGGTTGCTGACGGCACCCGCCGGGCCGGGCAGGCTCGCGGCAATCGCGCCCAGCACCAGCACGCCGACCGGCATCACCAGCAGGGTGGCGACCAGCAGCCGGACTTCCTGCGCTTGCAGCTTCTTGCCCAGGTATTCCGGGGTGCGGCCGATCATCAGGCCCGCAAGGAACACGGCGATCAGCACGTTGAGCAGCATGCCGTTGAGGCCGACACCGACGCCGCCGAAGATCACTTCGCCGACCATCATGTTGACCAGCGCGACCATGCCGGTCAGCGGGTTGAGGCTGTCATGCATGCCGTTGACCGAGCCGTTGGAAGCCGCAGTGGTAGCGACTGACCACAGCACCGTGCCGGTGGTGCCGAAGCGGGTTTCCTTGCCTTCCAGCGGTGCGGTCTGCTCGACACCGGCGATGTTCAGTGCCGGGTTGGGCTGGTACTCGGCCCACAGCGAGACCGCGCCGCCGATCAACAGCAGCGCCAGCATGCAGCCGAGAATCGCGCGGCTCTGGCGCATGTCCTTGACGTAGTGGCCGAAGGTGAACACCAGCGCAGCCGGGATCAGCAGGATCGAGACCAGCTCGAACAGGTTGCTCCAGGCGGTGGGGTTCTCGAACGGATGCGCCGAGTTGACGCCGAAGAAACCGCCGCCATTGGTGCCCAGTTGCTTGATGGATATCTGACTGGCCGCAGGGCCCATCGGCAGGCTCTGGTCAGCGCCTTGCAGGGTCAGTGCGTCGATGTAGTGGCCAAAGTTCTGTGGCACGCCCTGCCAGACCAGAAACACCGCCAGCACGATACTGATCGGCAACAGGCCGTAGAGCGTGGCGCGGGTCATGTCGGCCCAGAAGTTACCCAGGCTCTGCGATGAACGACGACTGATGCCGCGACACAGCGCGACCAGCACTGCCAGGCCGGTCGCGGCGCTGACGAAGTTCTGCACGGTCAGGCCGACCATCTGGCTCAGGTAGCTGAGCGACGCTTCGCCGCTGTAGGCCTGCCAGTTGGTGTTGGCGACAAAACTCATGGTGGTGTTGAAGGCCAGCGACCACTCCATGCCCGGCAATTGCTGCGGGTTGAGCGGCAGCATGCCTTGCAGCATGAGGATGGCGAACAACACGGCGAAGCCCGCCAGGTTGAACGCCAGCAAGGCCCAGGCGTATTGCTTCCAGGACTGTTCGGTTTTCGGGTCGACGCCGGAAATCCGGTAGCAGGCGCGCTCGACCGGACCCATCACCGGGCTCAGCCAAGTGCGCTCGCCTTCCATGACCCGGTAATAGAAACGTCCCAGCCACGGCGCGGGGGCCAGCAGCAGGACCAGAAAGGCCAGGATCAACAGATAATCGTAACTGTGCATGATCACTCCTGACTCTGGTCGGCGCGCAACAGCGCCACCAGCAGATAGATGAACAGCCCGACTCCCATCAACAGAGAGATACCATCCATAACGCTCATTGAAATTTCCCCCATCAGGCAACACCGGTACGGCGAAGGCCGCGTGGGGTGATTGTCCGCAGGCAGGGTGTAAAGGCGCGAGATCGACAGGCTGGCCGGGGCGTAAAGAAGCTGTAAAAAAGCGCTACAGCCTTGACGGCGCAAGGCCTTCACGGTCCTGCGGCGCTGTCATTTATGTCAGGTTCGCGTTAGGGGTTGCAGGGGTATCGTGGTGCGGCGATCTTCAGGGAAAGGACTTCACCATGCTTCGCGACAATGGAAAACCACCCGGCACCACGCCGCCTTCCCAAGTCACACCCGCCATCGTCCAGTTGACTGTCAAGGAACGACAAGTCCTGGAATGGGTGGCGCTCGGCAAATCCGCCTGGGAGATATCCCGGATACAAGGCTGCTCGGAAGCGACCGTGCACTTTCATACCAGCAATATCCGCCGCAAGTTCGGGGTGACGTCATTGAAGGCGGCATTGGTGATGGCGATCAGGCAGGGGGTTATTTTGGTGGAGTGATATACAAACGTACTTCAAGCGTCTGGTTTAAACCGGGCAACGGCAGGTAGGTCGTTGACCGGTTATGCTAAAGCCCCAGGTTACTAATCAGGATTATAACCCAACCGATGTTTTGCATCTCCTTCGGGGAGTCTTATATCACTGGGCTTCGCCAGCCAATTACCCAGCGCTATCCTTTGTTGTTCAGCAGTGACAGCCTGAGTAGCATCAAATTCTTCCCCCTGACGCTTTAAATTCGCTCGCGCCTCTTTAGTGATAGCACGTTTACCTATTTTTCTGTTTGCATACAAAAAATCCGCCGTTGCTTCCTTATATAATTGTTCGTACTCGCCATATGAGTTCTTCGCTTGTCTGTAATCATTTTTAATCCTGCTCCGCACTGCTTTACCCGTAGTCCTTTGTACCTCCTTAGCCTCGTCAAGTATTCTCTTCTGTTGTTGAAGTTGACGCTTTGCTGCGTCCCTATCCAGCCCCTTTGCTATAGCTCTCTTTTCAAGCCTTTTCGCGGTATTGGGGGTTATTTTTCTCAGGCGAACAGCCCCCTCTTTGGTGTTTTGAAGCAAAGCCACCGGGACAGATTTTATTACCTTCGGATCCGTACTAAGACGCGCGAAAACACGCCTTATTATCGTCCCCACGATACTATGCCCCGTCGGATCCACGCTGTTCACCGGATCCCCCTCGACATACGCATACCCATTCACCCCGCCCTCGCCAAACGGACTCCAGCTATCAGGACTGTTGAAGCGCATCAACACCGGGCTGTAGGCACGATAGCCATTGCCCAGCATTTGCCAGCCGGTATCCGCCTCGGCCAGTTCACCGTTGAACCCCAGTCTGCCGTGCGGTGGATCTTCGCCGCTAGCGTGGCCGTATGCCGTATACCACCTCCGGTTGATCCCGTCGGCATCGACTTCACCGAGCACGCTGTCACTGTCGTTGGTGGCAAGCAGCACCGTCCGATCAATCTGCTGTTCGGCCAGCAGGTAGTCGTCGCCACGCATGAAGGTGCTCTGCACATGACTGCCGAGTTGATTGGCCAGCTCCCCGTCACGATAGAAGCGCAGATCCCTGTCCTCTCCGCGGGTCTCCCCTGTCAGTTGGTCCTGGGGGTCATACTGATAGTGAATGCCGGCTGAGGGCGTGCCTACTTCGATCAGGCGGCCGAGGGGATCGTATTTAAGCGTGCGCCCGGCTTCGTCGATGTCCAGATTGCCGTCCGGGTCATAGTGGAGTTTGATTTCAGGCGGGTAGTATTCGCCGTTACTGTTCGTTACCCGGCTCAACTGTACGGGGTCGTCTTTTTCGTAAAAATACCGGGCAGTGTTGGTACCGCCATCGAAGCGGGTCGTAACGACCGTCAGGTTATTCGCGCCATCGAAAGTGAAGTTCTGCGCGAGGAGGGTCCTGCCATAGGGGTCCACCGGCCGCTGAGTTCCCGTGCATTGGTATTGCATCAGGCGACCGGACGCATCGTAGCGGTAGGTTTCATCACGGAGTATTTCCGCGCCCTCGCTCAGGGTGCGCTGGACCATGTTATCCACATCGTCATAGACCTGAACCATCTGTTGCTCGACACCATCGAGGTCGAACACACGTCTGACTTCTCGCCCCAGGTCATCATATTCAAGGCTGATTGCGACAGTTCTTTCGCGGCTGATGTCGGTTTTGTCGGTGGTGGTGATTTTTGCGAGGCGACCAAAGACAGCGTCATAGTCGAACGTCGAATAGACCTCACCCAGCCAGGTTTGCTCTAGACGACCGACGTTGTCATAGCGATTGACCTGCTCCTGTCCCAGTACGTCGGTGTAAGACAGCAGCAGACCCTGTCGGCTGTAGCTGTAGAACATATCGTAGGGTTTGTTTTCAGAGGTGCGCGTCTCACTTTTCAGCGAGCCGGTACTGTAATACGCGCGATCCAGTATCTCGCCCTGCTCCGAGGAATGAATCAGACGAGCATTCTGCTTATCGTAACTGTAATCGGCAGTCACACCCGGCGCCAGCGTGTTCCCGGAGTCGGCGGTTCCAGGTTTGGGCACTGCCTCGGACTGCACCCTGCGCCACGGCTCGTCGCTTACCTGGGGTTTGTATTCGTAATCGATTTTCCGCCCGCTGGGCAGGGTTACCGTTCTGGGTTGCAGCAGACCGATGTCGTAAACGAGTTCACGTTTACGCCCCCCTGTGACAGACGTGACCAGGCGATCCAGCCCGTCGAACGCCTGCTCTCCCAGCACAATGCTTTTGCCGTTGTGCTCGATGCCGATACTGACCGGCAAGTCTTCGCTGCTGTGGCTTGCATAACTGCGACGCACGATGGCCCGGCTTGGCAATGTGGAATGGGTCACCCGATCGAAGACGTCGTAAACATAGATCGTGCGCCGCCCGCCGTTTGCCACCCCGATAACTTCTTCGACACGGCGGCCAAGGCCGTCGTAATGGTACTGGCTCAGGCTGACCGAGTTGCCCGCCTGATCCTGTCGCTCGCTGCGCGTCGGCTGTTCGAACAGGTTCATCCAGGTCTCGGTGAACTCGCTCTTGCCGACGCCATCGGCGCCCTCGATCCAGCTACGCTGAATCGGCCCCTGCGATTGCGACGTACCAATGGGGTCGGTCTCTTCGACCGTCTTGACGTTATCCGGCCCGGTAACGGAACGCTGTTCGCCCCAATCGTCGTATTCGAAGACGCTCTCCAGAGCCAGGTACTTCTCATCCAGCCAGTCGAACTCGGTCTCACGGGTCATCTGCCCCCATGCGTCGTAAACGGCAGCGTAGGTCTGTCGAGGTATTTTGATGCGCGCAGGATTATCTGCGTCATCCCGCTCTTCGTAGATAACTCGATTGAGGCCATCGAAGTGACTGGTGGTTTTTACATTCTTGACGTCGATGAGCGTCTGCATGGCCTGATCAGTGGCCTTGGCACACAGGTGATACTCATAACTTCTGGTCGCGTTATAGATCGCATCATCTGGCGCCACCGTTTCGCTCAAGACACGCCGCAGATTGTCGTAGACGTAACGGATTTCGACGTTGTTGTCGTCGCGATTGAGCAAGGGTTCACCGTTGAGCAGGGAGTCCTCCAGCGTAATCACCTTCGTCGCGTCGTCGAAGCCGGTCACGGTCTGTACAGTTCGCAGCACAGTCCCGGCGTAACGATTGCTCTCACGGGGGCGATCAGCAGCGTTCTCAGCGGCGTCCTCGGGGCGGGGCTCAGAGAAGCGTTTGGGCATGGTGTAGGCATAGCCTGTGCTGGTCACCTTCCCGCCCATGATCACTTCCTGCAGTTTGAGCCGACCGTGCAGGAGTGCGTTGTTCGGCTCATTGAAGTATTCATAGGTGGTGACGCGCTGCTCCTGCTCACCGTCAGGGGCCTGCATCAGTAACGTCTCGCCTTGCGGTGCAAGCCATTCCTGTAGCTGACCGCCATCCACCGCAGGCAACGCCAGGTAGCGATAGCGGGTGATCAGGACCGGGGCCTCGCCGTAGCCGGACGCCGTCGGAATGACCTGGCTGCTTTTCATCCAGCGCACGAAGCCTTCAGGGTCTGGCGGGCATCCGTCCTCGCCGGCCGCCGGATACCACTCACTGACTTCGACCACACCGTTGGCCTGAGTCTGAGTGAGCAGATTACCGTGCGGGTCATAGGTGCTGCTGACGATCTCACTGCGCGGCACACTGCCGTCTGACGAGAGCCGCCAGGTGGTCTGGACCTCTTTGGGCAACTGACAATAGGGAGGCTGAGTGAAAAAGGGCTCGCCCGGATCGATGTAGTAGCGAGTGTCCACCTGCATGACGCTAAGGTTCTTGCGCGTGGTTTCCCGGATGAGCAGGTGAAACTGGTTGAAGGTCCGCTCGATACTGCGCTCGGCATCAGGCTGGCCCGGGACCTGGACACGCAATGTCTCGGTCGACGAATACTCGTACGGCTCCGCCCCGAGGTATCGGTACAGATTGTCCAGACCGTTGTCTTCCCAGACGATATCCAGCCCCGCGCCCAGAAAGTTGCGCTGGCGCCCGGCGCTGTCCTGGTAGGTGTAATGGACGTCCATTTGCGCCTGACCGACTCCGGGCGTCGTGCGATGGCGCGTGACTCTGGGCAGCGGGTCACGCCCGGCCTTGGCGGGAAACTGATGGCCGCTGTCAGTGTAAAAGATCTCCTCCCGACCGCCGACGGGTGTTTCCACCGACGTCATGCATAAATGGTCACGGTTCAGACTGTATACAAAACGCCAGGAGGCCGCGTTGTCGGTCGGCAGTTCGATACGGCTTACATGGTGATCCGACCCGCCCAGCACCATCACGAATGTCGCATCCGGGCCTTCGCCAGTGGTCATACGCAGCGTCACCCGCGTGGCTTCGCGGCTGATGCCGAGCAGGATCTGCCCCGAGTCATCCGTGACTTCGCTCAGCATCTGATGCCCGCCGAACGAGGTGTAATCCAGCGTGACACTGTGACCTTCCGGAGCGAATACGCGTACCGGCAGTGCGATCCTGTTGGCCCCGCTGCCGCGCAGTTCGAGCAGCTCCACCAGACCGGACTTGTGCATCACCCGGTAGTGGGTTTCGTCCTCCTTGTACAAGTGAAAGCTGTCGATTTTCTTTTCCGGCATCAGCATCTGGCCGTTGCTGGTGCCATTGACCTTGAATGTCTCGCCGCTGCTCAGCGACACGATCTGGTTACTCGGATCGTACTGCGACAACTGCAGGTTCCAGCCCATCCCGAAGCCGCTGTCCAGGCGGTTGAGAGGGTTATAGTTGAGTGCCAGTGGCATGCCCGGGCCACGCAATCCGTTGGTCTTGACGTCGGGCAAAGTGATCGCCACCGTGTATTGCCCGGTACGGGGGTCAACGCCGCTCTGTACATAACTCAGAAAGTTGAACGCGTTGGAGTGTACGGAAGTCGATGCTGTCATGATTCATGAACCTCGAACTTTATAGAGTGGTATAACCGTCACCCTATGCGGGTGACGATTAACACGTTGGCCTGACAGGTCCGGTTGTGCTGAGGGCTAATCCGATACATCGACACGCACGCAGGACAACTTGCCTTTTATGTTTTCACCCCCGCTATACGCCTTGGTCAAAACAACGCCGCGAGTGATAATGCTGTCGACCGGTTTGCCTCTGAGCTGGTCGATGGAGATCCAGACTGTTGTAACGGGATCGATATAGGTTTCGAGTCCAAATACCCAGCCTCCCGGATCATCGCAATCTCTGGACTCCAGGCGTATCTTCATGGCCGAACGCACGTTATCCAGCTTGATAAAACTCATCTGATCGTTTGTGCATTCATGATCACCCTTGTTGAGACGAACCACGTCGTCCTTGGCGACAAACCTGCAGTTCTTGCCGCCGCCATCGGAAGTTTCTGCGAGCATGATCATTCGAACCGGCTCTGCCGGGGGCTTGGGTACGGGCCTTTGGGACGGGACTAACGTACAGCCTGCCAACCCCGCAAGAGCCAGGTACGCAAGGGTTTTATTCAACGCATTCATGGTGATGACTCCCTGTCAACTTGTTGCGTCAATGCCTCATTGGGGCCGGGTTTCCGAATACAAGGTATGCATGAGGCGGTTGCGCCTGCCGGAGCCGCTGGGCAGAAAACTGATTCGCCGTTTATGGGCATTGCCCTGCTTATCGATCAACAGGACTACCAGTGCACTCGGGGCTGCCAGTGTCCCCATCAACTTGTCGCGGGCGGGATCTCCTTCCGGGATATAGGTAAGGCCCCGGAGGCGATGCAGGCTGATAATCAGTTTGCCGGTCTCGAATACGGACATATCGACGTTAATGTCCAACGTGTGAACGTCGCCCATCACATCCTGGAGCGCTTCGTCAAAGTGCACCTTGCTCACATCGCCTTTGACCGCCGGGTCGTCGAAGATAAACCCCGTCCAACTGAACATTACTTCTGCTGCCTGCCTGCTTTCCCAGAGAATGATCGAGGTATTGATCACGTCACTGTCGGGTCTGTAGGGCAGAAACTTCAGCGTCTCGAACTTTACCTCTTGCTGGGTATCTGGGTTAGTGACATTCAGCTTCCAGTAATCGGTGGTATTGAAGTGCAAATCGAAAGGATCATCTGGAGAGCCTTCTGGAGGCGGATCAACCGAAGGATCTGTGCCATTGTTATCCAGACGTTTCGGAACGAAGGTGTAATTGCGGGTATCGAACGTGGGCACGCGTCGCGGGTTGATTTCGACCTTGCTGTTCACGTCTTCGTACCTCACTGAGGTCCACCACTTGCCGTTGTCATCCTGAAAGGTCGCGTAGAAAACACTGATCAAACCCGGTTCCGCCCGACTGTGCAGGTAGAAGTCCTGCGGGAATGGCCGTATGGCATCCAGGCCCGGCTCCGCAGCGAAAACGCCGGCGCCGGACAACTCGAAGCGGTTATGTTGATTACGCACGCGCCACGCCTGGTCATCACCTTCGGGCATGCCCTCGAGAAGCGGGAGCACTGACTCGAGGTTCTGCGCGGTGTTATCGTCTACCAGGCGCATCGAGGCCCTCTCTGCGGGGCTCAGTTCGGACTCGACACCGTCGACCGGCATCACCTGAGTCTTGACCTGCAGCCTGAGCTGCTGATAACCGTTGGGGTACAGAGTCCCGGTCCGGTGGTCACCCGGCGTCGTGCCGGGGACCGTGATGGTAAACATCGACATTTCTTCCCAACGCACTTCGTCGATCACTTCGGACAACTCGATGACGCTGTAGCCGCACGCCAGAACCACCCCGTTGTTCACCACTTCACAGCTCACCACGCTACTGGCGACGAGCGCCTGGTCGGGCGGCATGAAAAGCCCCTGCCGATCGACAGTGCCTGCCCCGCCCACCACCTTCCAGCGTCGCTCAAGCCCGGGCAGCAGTGCGTGGTCATCCTGCAACTGCACCGCGACCTTTGGCCGTGCTCTGGGCACAAAAGCCGGCTCGATGCGCAGCATTTGCTGCCCGTTGGCGACAAGCACGGTAGCGATGCCAAGGTCATTGCCCTGCGCTTCTATCTGTTGCACGGCCAGCGCTCTTTTTCCGGACCTGGCATCCGGACTGAAGAGCGCGCCCTTGCCGGCCTCACTCAACCTGCCAAGCTCCGCGCCCAGCAGCGCCCAACTCACCGGGCTGCCGTCGAGCGTCGAAGCCGCCAGCGAGACCGTTTGCAGCGCAGCACCCCCTGGTACTACCGTTACACGTGGCGCCAACTCCATGCTCCGCGATACCACACTGACCAGCGCCGAGACCTTGACGACAGCGCCTGACTCTTGATATGCGGCGGTGATCACCACGCACAGCGCGTCATGGCCGATCGCCTCAAGACTCGCCGCCGTGTAAACGCCGCCGGCAGAGATGCTGCCGCTTCCGGCAGCCACGTGGCTTTTAATGCTTAACGCAGTCCAACTGGTGGCCGGTATTTCTTCGCCTTGCGCGTTACGCAGGACAAAGCGCTGGGTCTGCCCGGCCGTTATGGTCGAGAACAGTGGTGTAAGGCTGGCCTGTGTTGCACGAAGGCTGCCAAACATCAGCAGGTCATGCCGGCGGTATTGCTCAAGCGGTTCAAATACGCATCCACCGGTGAACTTCAGGCTGTCCAGCACCTGCAAGCGTTCACGCTCGATCATCGTCAGGGTCTTTTGCGAGAGCATCAACACCGTGCCGTATGCTGGCTGATTGTCTGCCCCGCGATCATCAGGGATCGGATAAACGAAATCGTCTGTTGGCGGAAACAAGCCTTCGCCTTCGCCATCCTGTGCGTGCATGAACAGCATAAGCGCGCCATCCCCCGCACTTTCCATGTGCGCATCGCTTGAACGCGGCGCGGCGCGGGCAAGAAGGCGCAAGCTGCCTGGCGTCTGAACGTGGTAGCGATTGAGCTGTGCCTGCAGCACTGAGAAAACCCGGCGATGAAGCGCAATCTGCTTGAACTCCTGAGCGAAGAAATCCGCCAGTTGCTGATTGATCGCCTCATCGACGCCCCCCAGATTACAGGCAACGCCGGCTCCGCCAGCCAGATCGAGCAGCACATGCCCCTCCTCGCCCACGAAGAGGTCGACCGTCATCGCCAGCCTGAAGCCCATGGGTTCGCTGATGATGAAGCTGCCGGACACGGTAGTGGCGCTGCCCTGCGGCTGATGCAAGCCGCTGTAGCGGCCAGACACGATGTTCATCGTGACCAGCACACTGCTGTAGCCCGGCGAGTCAGTCAGAAACGACAGGACCGGCACACCCAGCCCGACCTGCTTGAGACGAACAGTGTCGCCTTGTCGCTCATCCATCACGATGTCGCCGGTGAACAACGGCAAGAAGGCCAGTTCCTGATAGCGCTCAATGTATTGCTGTTCTATATGCCGGTTGAGATCGCTGCGACTGACCGCCGCGACGGCTCCCCAGCCCTGGGTCAAGGAACCTGCACCCGCTTGCTGCACAATACCGCTCAGTGAACGAGGCATTGCATGACCCACCGAGCCCCAGGCAGGCTGTCCGGTCAGTGCCTGCAATACGTCGGAAGAGCCACTCAAGGGCAGCGGAAGAATCAGGTGCCCGGCCAGCATGCCAATGGCTTCGTCGAAGAGTTCTGCGAACACGACAACGAAGCGTTCGGGTGCCTGGGGATCGCTGAAGTAAATACCCGAGGCGTCTATGGAGCCTGGGCCGCTCAGACTCCATGTGACCGGGAGGTCGCGCCCATTGATGGTGACTTTCAGCTCGGCAAGCTCATTACTGACGCCGACAAGCGTGATGGACAGCATCGGTGCGTGGCGCAGAACCAGAACCTGAATTGACTGGGTGTGCTGATCGTCGCTGACCGTTATTGTGTCAAGGACATAGGTGTTCCCTGCCCCACCTGGACCGGCGACATAAAACTGCTCATGCGGCGCATCGACGCCATCCTCGAGCGTCCCGCTTTGTCCGGGCACCGGATCGACCAGGGTCCATTTCAGGGGAGTTGCGCGCGAGCTGCGTGCTGAAAGCGCTACCCGCTCACCGTAATTACACACCTGAATCAACGGGCTGACGCTGACGCTGCTGGTGAGCACCGTCAACAATGCCGTAGTGCCATGCCCCGACCCCGGGTCCATGGCCTTGATCAGTACGCGTTGAAGACCCTGCCTCACGGGCAGCCCTGCAGGCGCCGTATACACGCCTTGCGCATCAATTTTCCCCAGACCGTCAACACTGCCCCCCGATGGGTTGGCCAGAGACCAGACGATGCCCTTGCGCGCAGGCTGGGTGGTAAATTGCAGCGTTTCTCCCGTGCCGATCAGTGCCTGTTGCTCGACGATAATGAACGTGGACGCACCGGGATCGATACGACCGAACACTGCCAGGTCATAAGGCAGACGCTTGAGTACAGGTTGCAGCACTTGCTCGTCGGGCAATAACCAGCCGCCCAGAAAACGCTCGGCGCCGGTTGCATCCAGGGTTTTGCTCAACCCTTGCAGCAACGCGTGTTTGACGGTGTAGGCGACAAAACCGTTGACCTGCTCCAGCTCCCCGGCACTCAGGTTGTCCAGGGTTCCCGGAACGGCGCTGACTTCATGATCGAACAGATAAGGCGCATAAAGTTGCCCTTCCATTGCCTGATCATCTGACTCACTTTCAATCAGATGAAACTCATGCTTGAGGCTGATGTTGAACGTAGCGTTGTGCGATTGCCATTGATCGCTGTCCAGCGCCCTGTAGCGAAAGCCCAGCGTGCAGGGGAATTCCCAGGTCTGCGTGGTCTGGGCGTACTCGAAATCAATGGTCAGGGGATGCTGGGCATTGAAGGCCTGGACACTGAAGGGGTCGGATTCGAAGACGAATTCCGCGCTCCGATAGCCTCCAGCCGGAACTGCAAACGTGCCGGCCTGAGCAATCATCCGCTGCAACGGTTTATCGTCCGAAACGATGAAGCTGAAGTCAGGCGTCTGCAGCATTTGCATCACCGCATGGCCAAAGGCTGCACGGTGCAAGGCGTGGGAGGAAAACACGGCGGTCGCCGAATACGAAAGCTGAGCATCGTTGGGAATCAGGTAACGGAAGTCGGACTCGTCACTCGGAATCCCGCCCGTGACGCCGTACTGCATGGTCGTGAACAGCAGCAAGGCGCCTTTTTTATGGACCGATGCAGCATCGGGGCTTTCAAGCTGTGAGCGCACATCAATTCTGCGTACGTTGAGCAACTCGTTGCTCTGCTCGTTGAAAATGCCCAGCCTGAACAGCTGCTCCTGATTTCCCGGGTTGCTCAACCAGGCCTGAAAAAACTCGCCGATCGTGCTTCGTTCTATAATCGCGCCGGGAAAATCCAGCGAAAGGTTTTGAGCCAGACCAAGATTCACTACCAGATCCGGGCCTTGACTAGTCAGCTGCAGATCGAAATCCAGGCCCGGCGCGTTCAGCGGATCGTAGGCAGTGATCCTGTAAACATTGTGCTGCCCATTCGTGTTTTCTACCACGGTATGCACACCGGCGATAACCGGAATGCGCCAGGCCAGCAGGGAATGCTCCAGGCCACTGTGCCTGAACGACAAGGCTGGTGCCCCGAGCACACAGCCCGAGAAAAAGTGAGAGTCGTCCGTATTGGGAATCGTGATACTTCCGTCCGGTACCGGACGCGACAGCCCCTGAGCCGCCCCCTGCTGATAAACGTGATCGAGCAGCTCGTTGACCTTGTCGCCATCCAGAGCAATGATCGCGTCCCAGCCTCTGAGACGCGTGGTATTTTTCATCCATGCCAGCAGACTTTCCGCTGAATAACCAGCCATGACATCACCTCCTGTGATGTAGATATACATAAGACCGATGGGCGTTCGGTTATGACGCCTGTACTTTTTTGCCCTTCATCAATTCCACGTCCCCGGCAAACCGGTCCAGCGGTAGCGGCAATACGATGTGTCCTTCTATGACTCCAAACGTTGTACTGGGCGCCTCGGCAAAAATAAGCACGAACCGGTCAGTCGACAGCACATCCGGGGTGTACAGGCCGTTACTGATACTCCCGCCCCCGACGCCCACTCTCCATTTCACGCCCGGCGGCGTCATGGCATTGGCAATCGCTTCCAGTTGAACCTGATCGGCACGAATCGCAACGTTCACGCGCTTCCAGGTTTTCACGACTCTTACGACTTTCATGCCTTTCACAACGCGTACGACTTTCAACGTTTTTATCACTTCCAGCACTTCCGAAACCTTCACGGTTTTTACGACTTTCACGACTATCCTTGGGGGTTGATGCTTTACCAGTACCCACGACGAAACACTCGCCTGCCCGCTGGTCACGACTATCTGATCCAGTACATAGGTTTTGCCGGTCACCTTTGATGCAGGGACGTAACGGTGATCACCATCCGCCAGTTCGCTGGGCTCCAGAACACCGCTTTCGCCAGCCACCGGATCCTTGATCGACCAGTGCAGTTCTTCCGTGCCGAGTGAACCTGCCTGCAGCTCCACCTTCGCCCCGGCGTCACACACCTCGATCAACGGATTGAGGGTGATCGGGTTGGTCACGATCGTGACCAGGGCTGAACTTCGATAGTCCGAGTCCATATCGGTGGCCGTGACCCGAACACGTGTGAAAGGAAGCTCGGTCACAGAGGTTTCTGGCGCGTAATACCTGCCGGTGCCGTTGATGGCGCCGAAGTTCTGTGCATCACCTTGCAGAAGTTCGACACTCCACGTCACATTCGCGCCCGGCGGTTGAATGGCGAACGTAGTGGAACTGTCGGCGACCATCAGATGCTCCGCCGGGCTGACGACAAAGTCTGCCCCGGAACTGTTGATGCGGCCGAAGGCAGCTATGTCTCTGGGCGCACGAAGTACGTCAGGCACAATGGCTTCGTTGAAGTTGAGATCGATGCTGTCCCGGATGAACGAACTGACCGGCACAGTGGCTTCAAGATCGCTCGTGAGGCTGTCCCTGATGCTGGACTCGAACCGCTGCGCATTCAGTCTCGCAAAGTTGTCCTGCACCACGACGATCAGTAAGCCTACTCCAAAGCTGGTTCCCGGATTGGTCGTAGAAATCACTTCACTGGCAGTCGTGCTTACCGCCAGGTTGGGCCTGAGGACAAGGTCGTTGGCATACTCCGCAAAGGTGTAAGTACACGTCACATCGACAGTGACCACCTTGCTCGCCGTGAGTGCAGGAGCGTCATAGCCTGGCACGGTCAGAAGGATGAATTCCTGTGCCTCTGCGGTCCAGGTCAGTACTGCGCGTCCGTCGTCATGGATCTCTACTGACAAGGGTTTCTTGCCCGCTGCATCAAGTTGAGTTCCGGCACTCCAGAGCTCGGCGATCACCGTCACGCCACCGACCTTGACTGGATGGGTTGTAAAGCTTGATTCAGAAGTGATGTAGGTTCCTGAGGTGGCGGTTGCCTTGATCAGTCGGCCGGAACCGTCATGGAAGCTCTGGAAAGTAAAGCGGTCGAAAATCGAAGAAGCTGCCGCCATGACTTCGCCAATGAACACTGCCGCCTTGAACGTCCGCTGCGCACTGAACAACACCGTGGCGGAGTAATCTTTCCCGGCATCATCCGGTATCAGGTATTGGTACTCTACCGGGATGTCGCCGCCCTCCTGACTGCCTTCCAGGCGAATGAACACCAGCACGGCACCGTCGCCGTAGTTGGCGGCCTGCGGGTCGAGAGGAGCAGCAGGATTGGTCTGGGTGCGCAGTTTGAACGACTGGGGGTGCATCAGATTATTGCTGCCACGCTTGATCACGCCCAGCGTCCAGATGCGTTCCTCGTCCGGCAACGCATCGAACAGGGCTTTGAAAAAAGCCCCGCCAAGTGCCAGCTCAGCGCTGTTAACCGCGAAGGTCAGAATGAAATTGTCACTGTCCTTGAGATCGAGCCGCACCCGGCCATCGCTCTGGACAATGCCCGGGACCTTCTCCAGGGCGAGATCCAGTGTCAGTTTCGGACCTTGCAGCGCATCGATATGAATCACTCTGTAGGCTTCCCAATTGTCGACGTTATTTCTCATCGTCAACTGCGTTCCGCCCAGAATCGAACAGGTCAATGTTGCATGAGACTGTCCCAGGTTATCGTTCGAGAACGCCAGCCTGGGCGCATCCAGAATGAAGTTGTGAATCCTTTCCTTGACCTGGTCGGTCAGTGCCACCTCTCCGCTGACGGGCTTCAAGTAGGCGTTCGATGAGAAACGCGCGATGTACTCCTGAAGCAACAGGTTATTCACCTTGCCCCGAGCCATTGCAGCGATGGAATCCCAGCCCCACATCACATTGTTGCCAGGGTCTTTCATCCACTCGGTCAGGCTGTTCAGCGAGTTATTGGCCATACGATCACGTCCATGTAAGTGTGGGGTCATGCCGGTGCCTGTCGCGTCCTGCGCCAGCCCGCCGCCCTGTAAAAAAAGATCCTCCAGCACCGTGAAACCGATGGCCGGAAACTGCGTGTAATGCGCCCCTTCATCAAAGCTGACTTCAACTGTCACCGTGTTGGTCTGACTGTCTCTTTGCAGACTTTCCAGGAAATCCCTCGGGATAATCACCGACACCTTCTTGGCATCGTATTCCGCCTCACTGAGCGGTTCGGCGGCGCCGGTACGTAGTCCGACCGTCTGCTCCAAGCCCGATTTCAACAAGCCAGTGGCCTTGATTCGTACCCGTTGTCCGGGCGCCATGTAGACCCAGGACGCCAGGTCAAGACCAGCACCTTCGGGTGGTACCTCGGCCAGTGAAAGCCGGCCGTCGGTGGCGCGTGGGCGTATGATCTGGATGTACGGCCAACCGAAGTCCTCGGCTCTGACTTCCAGATCGAATACTTTCGAGGTGCCCGATTGCGTTGCTGAAACGACCTTGTAATACACGGCCAGACGCTTGCCCATGTTGGCCGGGACCGCTGTGGGCGGGATGAGGAACAGGCGCGGATCGTCTGGCGAAGGATCAGCGATAAAGCTGCCCGTGCTTCCGTAACCGTCCCAGTACATCTGTACCGTGGAGTCTTCGCCGATGACCGCTTCTTTCGGTATGCGAATCGTCACCCCGGTCTCCATCTGCGAGGCAAAGATATAGCCCTTCACACCCCCTTCAACGGGATTCTCAATGATCGCGTCTTCGATAACGGGCACCGGTAGATCGAGTGGCCGACGCAGAATGACCTTGCGCGGCAACGAGCTGGCTGCACGGCCGGGTCGCGCGTACTGGTACACCAGCTCGATTTCCTTGCCGTTATTGGCGGAAAGCCAGGCCTGAGCCAGCGAGAACTGCAATACGCCGCTGTCGAGATTGGTTATGTCAGCCCTGAGGGTCTGCACCAGTCGATTGCCGCTGGAGACGTAAACCACGACATCGTCATCGACCTGAATGCCGAAAGGGTCGATCAGCAGGGTGATGCCGTCAGGAAAAGCCTCCGGGTCCAGTGAGCCGCCGTTGAAATCCTTGATGGTCAAGGCGGGCAATAACGCCGCTGAGGGTGCGACGATGGCCAGCGACTGAGCGACCGAAGCCGTCGTCGATGTGGAGTCGGCATACTCGATGCAGTAGCTCATCAGAACGAAGCCATTTTCAATGGATACAAATTCGTTGGGCCCTATCGGCCACTGCAAGGGCTGGCCCACCTCTTTCAGGGTCAATACCTGGGAAGAGGACAGAGAGTGCGAGTAATCGTTTTCAGCGTAATAAAGATCCAGCGTGAGGGTCACCCTGTCGCCCTCGCGCATGGCCAGATACGGCGGCGTCACGATCAACAAGTCCTCGCCTTGCCACAGCAGCTCAGGGTCAAGCTTCAGATCGTGAGACTCTTTGCATTGCGGCACCCCCAGCCCGGCGGCCGTTGACGGTGGTTTACCGACATAGAAGAACAGGCGCAGGGATTCATGGGGGCGATCAACGACGACGTACGAGTAAAACACCCACCCCTTATCAAGCCTCACCAGCAACGGATTATTGATCAACAGGGGCATGCCTTCAGGCTGCAATCCCACGACCTCGATCACATCGCCGACATAGTCCTCCACTGCGCCCAGAGCGCCGCAACCTCGCCAGTTGGGCATGAACCGATCGCCGTTCTTGATGCCTGGGTAGTCGATCCAGGTGGTCAGGTCGACACTGCCCAACTGATCCAGATCGAGGTAGTTCCCGGGCTGCTGCAGGCCGGGCACCTTGGGGGCGGGAAGATCCAGCGCCATGAGTGAGACTCCTTTCTCGTTTCCGCCTGAAATGGGTAGATCGCAAGGTTGCCCCTGAGAATGCGGATAGGATTTTTTTACGCCGATGCACCTCGGTTGCCCACTAGCACTACTGCTAGGTTGTTGCCCGGGCACGGACTGTTAGGGTTAGGCAAGACCTCCAGCCACACGGAAGCCTCCGGGAATTCAGGCTTGGGGTCGTCAATGACCAGAGCGCAAGGACTGCACAATCGTCAGGCACCGCTGCGCTTGTCACGCATCAATCAGCGAGGTCCGCTCCATGGCTGCTTCTACTTCCGTGCACTCCAACGCGCTCAATTTCATGAGTTGTCTGAAAAGCGGCGTTGACCCACGCACCGGGCTGTACAACATATCGATCAGCTTGCCCGATCTGCAAAGCAATGACCTGCGCGGGCCAGAGTTTCGACTCGACATGTCCTACAGCCAGCTGAATACGCTGGACAGCGGCTATGGCCTGGGCTGGAACCTGCAAGTGTCGCAGTACGATCCTGCCACTCAGATCCTGTCCCTCAGCACGGGCGAGACCTTCCGGGTCGACGGCACCAGCAGCGGCGGTCGACTGACGATGACGGAGAAGAAACTCGACACCTTCCACTTCTACAAGCTGGACGATGAGCGTTACCGGGTGGTGCACAAGTCAGGTCTGGAGGAAATCCTCAAGCTGCACAGCAGCGGCAATAAAAAAATGGCCTGGGCGGTGGAAATCACTGCGCCGTCGGGGCACAGCATTGCGCTCAAGCACACGGTGTTCAACAGCAGCACCTACAGGCTTGATTCGATCACTGATGACCTGGGTCAGACGCTGCTGAAAATTGCCCGCAGCACCACCTCCGTCGAGCTGGATCTGCATCCGTACGCGGGCGCTGGCGGCACTCCGCTGGCGCGCTTCCTGATGACCCTCGTCGGTACCGCCAAACACGTATCGCGCATCACCCTGCCCACCGAGAACAACGCGTCGTGGCGCTTCGAATATGGCCTGGAGAATGGCAATCAGTTATGTGTCAAGCATGTAGAGACACCGACAGGAAGCAGCGAAGACATTTACTACCAGGACGAGGGCCATGCGTTTCCATCCAGCGCCGGTCGCCTGCCCGTACCCAGAGTGACACGACACATCATCGATCCCGGTCTGCGTCTGGCAAAGTTCGATGTGCGCTATACCTACAAGGACCGCCAGCAACGCTCACGAAATTTTCTCGGTGCAGGATTGCCCATCTTCTGGGAGGACAACGGCCTGGACAACCTCTTTAAACATGTGCAGGAGTACAACTATGTCTGCACCGAAAGCCTGTGGGTCGACAGCAAGGCCGTGCGCAGCATAGAGCGGACCTTCAACCGCTTCCACTTGCAGACCATTGAAGTCACCACCCAGAACAACAACCAGCAAACGGTCACGACCGACTACAACATCCTGGAGGGCGTGCATTACTCAAAGCAGCCGGCCGATTGTCAGCTACCCAGCAAAGTCACCACCCGCTGGCAACGACTCGACGAGCCTGAGCGGACCCGCACAGAGACCGTTACCGATACCTATGACATTTACGGCAATCTGCTGGTGCATACGCGAGCCAACGGAATCGAAGAAGTCAGCAGTTGGTACCCGGCCAGCGGTGGCGACGGTTGCCCGGCCGATGCGGAAGGGTTTGTCTCCCGGGTGAAAGAAAAAGTGGTCAGACCCGCCCTGTCGTCGCAGCCCAAGGCCCCTACCCTGTCCACGCGTTATCGCTACCGCACATTGCCCGCACTGAGCAGCAGCGGCTTACCCGACTGGATCGTGCCGGAAACGGAAACGCTGCTGCAGCTTGAAAGCGATGGCACCACTGTGGAATTGCAAAAGACCCTGCTGGAGTACATCAACCAGCCGGATACGCCTTTCCAGCATGGTCGAACCGGGAAAAATATCGAATCCATGAATGGAAACGACACCGTTACCGTCTACGAGTACAGCAACAGCAACAGCGAGGGCAAGAGCAGGCAACTGGAGGTCCCGGTACAACTCATAGAAATCACCACGATCGGCTTCGACGGCACCCGCATAAGCAAGCTGCAACAGCAGTCGTTGTTGACCGGCCAGGTGCTGCTGACCCTGCAAGAAGGCGTGGAGATCCTCTATGTCTATGACGCGCTCAACCGGCTGACCAAAGAAACGATCGCACCGAATTCGGGTTCCACCGGCTATGAAGCCAGTCGCGAGTACCTGTACACCCTGTGTTCCGCTCCGCAGCAGCAGGCAGAACAAGTGGTGATCGATGCCCGCGGGGTCAAGACCCGCTCCGTCATGGACGGCCTGGGCCGGGCAATACTCGAGGAACGGGACCACATCGACAGCAGTAATCCTGCAGTGATGCACATGATCCATTCCGCGCACTACAACGCCTGGAACAACGTGCAATACGAAACGGATTACGACTGGTTCGACAACCAGCAACTGTTCACCACGCGCAGCACCTACGCCTACGACGACTGGAACGTCCAGTCTGTCGTTACCACTGATCACGGCGTGCAGACGCACCAGTACTACGACCCCATCGGCAATGAAGAACATAACGGTCCTATCCAGAGCGCCTGGGTACAAAGCGGTGAAGCCGAACCTCTGATCAGTGGTCGCAGCGAGACCTCGCTGAACATGTTCGGCAAGCCCGTCAAGATCAAGAGCCAGAACGCAGCTGGGAAAGACCTGAGCTCACAAAGCTTTCTCTACGACGGACTGGGACGCTGCACGGAGCAGACCGATGAGTCCAACCACAAAACGCAGTTCAGCTATGACGCCTGGTCGCGCATGGTCAGCACCCGCTTGCCGGATAGCAGCGTGGCGCGTCGCAATTATGCATCGCACAGCAACGCCGAGCTGCCGATCGGCCTGGAAATGACTCATCCGGACGGCACTACCAAAACTCCGGCGGGTAAACAGGCGTTCGACGGGCTGGGGCGTATGACACTGGCCCAGGCCGGGCAACGTATCGAGCATTACCAGTATGAGGACGGTCACACGCAGGTCAAAACCCGCAAAACGGCCAAGGGTGACGGCATCAGCTACACCTACAAACTGGCACTCACCGACCAGATCGTCTCCAGTACTGCACCGGATGAGACCGCCGAGTTTGACTATAACAACGTCAGTGCCCGCCTGACCTCTGCCACCAATCAGCAAGGTAAGCGCGCTTACGCTTATGACGCGCACAACCAGTTGACCGAAGAGACCTGGAAGGGTGATCTACAAGAGCGGACCTGGAAAACCCTGCATCGGACATCCCTGCAGGGCCGTGCGATGTACCGCACCGACGTCGAACAAAAAGAAGTCAAAAACCCGGTCAAAAGCGTCGTCAAAGGCCGGCTCAAAGGCGGCGTAAAACACCGCGTCAAAGGTGTGGAAACGAGTTACCGGTACGACAAGTTCGGCCAGCTTGAAAGCATCGTCCAGGACAACGTGAAGGTGACTGTCGCGTATGACACATTGGGTCAGACCCGCGAGATCACGACCCACGACCTGGCCGCCGGGACCCGCCTGGTAAACCGCATGGAGTATGACGACCAGGGACAGGAAATTCTCAGGACGCAGATTGCAGGCGATCACCCGGTACGTACGCTGGAACAGCAATGGCGACCCGACGGGCTCCTGCAAAGCCGTCACTTGCAGAAGGCGGGCAACAGCCTGCTGCTGGAAGAGTTCAGCTATGACGCACGAAGCCGTCTGATCCTCGTCAGCTATTCAGGCAGCAAATTGCCAGTGCACGCATCCGGCAGGGCGATACTCAGGCAGTCGTTCAGCTTCGACGAACTGGACAACATGACCCTGAACTTTACCGAGTTTGCCAACGACACCATGGAGACAGCCACTTTTCGCTATGGCAAAGAGGGTGACCCCGAATCCGGGGACCGATGCCAGTTACTCGGCATCACCTACAGGCCTCCTCGGAGCACACCCGACCCGACGTTCAGGTATGACGCCAACGGCAATCAAACCAATGACGAGCATGGCAACCAGTTGGACTACGACAGCCAGAGCCGCCTGTTACAGGTGAATAAACCGGCGGGTGGGGCGATCAACACTTACACGTACGACGGCCATGATCATCTGCTCACCACCCGCAATGGCAATGACAGCGAAATACTGCGTTTTTATCAGGATCAGCAGTTGAGCAGCACCGTGCAGGACAGCCGACGCACTCAGTTTCTGCACATCGGCGAGCAACCCGTCGGCCAGCAGACCGTCGGAGAACCTGCAGACACCCTGCTGTTGCTGACGGATGCGAACCAGAGCGTTCTCGCTGAGTTTCAGCAGAACACCTTGCGAACAGCTGTATACAGCGCCTACGGAGAACGCCACAGCGATGACTCGCTGCTCAGCGTCACAGCGTTCAACGGCGAGGTATGCGAAAAAGACACGGGCTGGTACCTGCTGGGCAATGGCTACAGAGCCTACAACCCCGGAATGATGCGTTTTCACAGCCCCGATTCCTTGAGCCCCTTTGGCGCAGGCGGGCTCAACCCCTATACCTATTGCCTGGGTAATCCCATTGCCTGGCGCGACCCCACCGGGCATGACGCCAGCTCCCAGAGCGGCAGGCTGCGACGGCCCGATGAGGATGCGATACCGGCAGAGAAGCCAGGGGACCTGGGGATGGGGACCTGGCTCACGCTCGCGGCTGGCGTGGTGATCACACTACTCGGTTTCTACGCGACAGTTACCACCTTCGGAATAGCCACACCCATCACGGGCCCTATCACATTTCTGGGTATATCGATGACCGCATACTCGGCTGCCACCATTACAGCAGCAGTGTTGGCGACAGGGACCGTAATCAGTGCTGCATCAACGGTTGCCAGTACTTATGGTCTGGCGACGGGAGACACCAAAGCCATTCAGGCAGGGCAATACCTCACCTATATCGGGGCCGCTGTAGAGATTGGTGGGGGGATATTGAGAAGTGCGCTTAAAAGCGCGGTCCAAGCTGCGCTCAACGCTGGAGACGATGCAGCTAAAGCGGCAGCGACGGGCGGACTATTCAGTTTTTTTACCGGTTGGACGCGAAAGTCTAAGGGTGCGTCTGGTCCAGCGCCTTTGGGCGTAGATGACTTTGTAGGGAATAGTTTTCCAAGAGTGACGGTCAGGCCAATACCGAACCCGCGGCCGAGCACAGGCCCTAACGCCCGGGTCAGCCCGACATCGGCACGGGCTACTGCTGCTGCTGCTAATGCTGCTGATGCTGCTTCTGCTGCACAAGCACCATCTAGAGCCAGGCGAGATTGGCGAGCTACCGGTTTATTAGAACCTATTCGCAAACTCGGCAAAGACGCATTCAAGTTTACACCCTACAGAATTCGCGAGAGATAAAGCTCGATTCCCAGCCGCCGACAAAAAGTTTGTTACTGTCGGCGGTATTTCAGTCAACGTTTTTTACTTCTCCAGCCGTTACATTCGCCCTTTCTATTTCCCTGCCCGAACAAATAACGCAAAGACCAGCGAAAAACCCGGAATAGCATTAAAAGCCAAGATTTAAAATGTACGACACTAGTTTAGGAAATATCCTACACCTCCCGCCATTAAACAAAGCCTTCCAGAGACTTTGCAACTAACGCCCCTGCTGTAAACTCCCGCCCCGTCATGACACGCAACACAAACTGTCTCCCAAGACACCATAAATAGTTACATTTTTACTCCTGTAACGTTAATACTTATAAGGTTTTTATCGTGAACAAAACGCTATCCGTACTGGGCCTTGCTCTGGCGACTACACTGACCGCCACTGTCGTATCCGCAAACCCCGCCCCCGGCACCATCCGTTTCGAAGGCAAGATCACCGCCACCACCTGCCCTATCGAAGTGGTCAATCCGGGCGATGGCTCTATCGGCAACGTGGTGAACATGGGCTCTATCGAAGCCAGCCGTTTCACCGGCATCGGTGACGAAGTGTCTGGCAAGAGCTTTGCCCTGCGCGTCAATGACGACGGCAGTTGCGGCCTTACGGCTAGCCCCGCCGTGAATACTGCCAAAGTCACCTTCATCGGCGCCCCTGACAGCAGCGGCGACTACTTCGGCGTCACCCCTACTGTCGACGGGGCAAAGGGCGTTGCGATCGTGATCAAGGACCAGACCGGGGCCTCCATCAAACCAGGCGACGCCTCGGCGGCTTACCCACTGGCCGCGGGGGGTGTCACCGACATGGTGTTCAACGCCTACTACCGTTCGACACTGGCTACCGTTCAACCCGGTGCCGCTTCGGCGGATGTACAGTTTGTTGTCGCGATTAACTGATACATCGACTCATTCGCTCACCGTGTAAAAACCAACCGTTCTTTCACGTGAAGCATCTTCAATACGTTCAGGTTCGCTTCGGGCCTGAACGTACAAGGTAACTTTCCATGATTTTCCAACAGGCGTTTAAACCACCTGCGATTGCGGCGTGCATGCTGTTATTCATGTGCGCAGCTTATATACCCGCCAGCCAGGCAGCCTTGACTGTCAACGCAACTCGCATCGTGTTCGACGGCGACAAGCGCAGTACGTCGGTGGTCATATCCAATCCCAGTGATCGCCCGTTCGCGGTGCAGACCTGGGTAAATACGGAGGCAGACGACACGGTCACCGTCGTTCCATTCGCACCTTCGCCGCCACTTTTCCGCCTCAATCCGGGCAAGGAACAACAGGTACAGATCAATGGCCTGCCCCACGACCTGCCCTCCGATCGTGAATCATTGTTCTACTTCAACGTGCAGGAAATACCTCAGGCCAGCCAGTCGCAAGGCAATGTACTGAATATTGCCCTGCGCACCCGTATCAAACTGTTTTATCGCCCGGCTCTGCTGACTGACAACCCTATTGCCCGCCTCAAGGACCTGCAATGGTCGGTCAGGCAGATGGCGGGCAAGGCAGAGCTGACCGCGATGAATCCGACGCCCTTTCACGTGTCGTTCATTCGCCTCGAAGTCTCCGGCGGTGGCAGGACTGAAAAGCTCAGGGAGGTCGCCATGCTTGGCCCGTTCAGCTCTCGCCAATACGAGCTCAATGAAACGAAAGCCGGTCCGGGCCTGCAGGTGGTGTTTTCCGCGATCAACGATTACGGCGGCTACAGCACGCCGCTGACAGCCACGGCCACGCTGACTGACTGAACCAGCGCTGGCCCGCTTCATCCCCAGGACATTGAACATGACCCTATTACCCGATTCCGGGCTCATACCAGTGCGCCTGCGCTTTATGCAGATGCTGATTGTGTGCGGCAGCGTTGCCGTGCCGCTGGAACTCACCAGAGCGGCAACCCCCGCCAATTTCCAGTCCGGTTTCCTGCGTCAGGGCCAGGACTATGACAGTGAGGCCGCAGCCAGCGTGCTGAACCAGCTGACAGTCGCCGACAGCCTCGGACCAGGCGACCATTGGGTAGAAATCCACGTCAATATGCGCTATTTCGGCCAACGGCAGATCCGTTTCGATGCCGACCCGCAAGGCAACGGCCTGCTGCCCTGCCTGTCGCGAGAATTGCTGGAGCAGATCGGCGTACGCCTCGACAGCCTGGCCGACCCGGCTTTGTTGCAGGTTGCCTGTGTCGCTCTGGGGCAATTGATTCCGGACTCCAAAGTCGTACTGGACGGCGGCAGACTGCAACTGTCGATCTCGATACCGCAGATCGCCATGCGCCGCGATGCCACCGGCCGGGTGGATCCGGCGCTTTGGGATTACGGCATCAACGCCGCCTTCATCAATTACCAGACCTCGGCGCAACAGACGGCCCACAAGGAGACAGGCACCAGCAGCAGCGCAGACCTGTACCTCAATACCGGTATCAACCTCGGGGCATGGCGATTGCGCAGCAATCAAAGCGTGCGTCAGGATGCACAGGGACATCGCGAGTGGACCAGAGCCTATGCTTATGCACAGCGCGACCTGCCCGGCACGCACGCTAACCTGACCCTCGGTGAAACCTACACCGGCGGCGATGTCTTCCGCAGCGTGCCGATCAAGGGCGGGTTGATCAAAACCGATCAGGAGATGCTTCCCGATTCCCTGCAGGGTTACGCACCGGTGATTCGTGGCGTTGCGCAAAGCAGGGCCAAACTGGAAGTGCTGCAGAACGGCTACCCGATCTACTCCACGTATGTCAGTGCCGGCCCCTATGAAATAGATGACCTGAACACGGCGGGCAGCGGCGAACTGGAGATCGTGCTGACCGAGGCCGATGGCCAGGTACGGCGTTTTACCCAACTCTACTCGACCATCAGCAACCTGCTGCGCGAAGGCGTCTGGAAATACAGCGCAGCCCTGGGCCGCTTCAACGGTGCCTCTGCCACAGAACATCCCTGGCTGTGGCAGGGAACGCTGGCCGTTGGAACAGGCTGGAACTCGACCCTTTATGGCGGACTGATGACCGGCGACTTCTACCATGCCGCTGCGCTGGGCGTTTCACGGGACATGGGCACGCTGGGAGCGATGGCGTTCGACGTGACCCGGTCACGCGCCAGCATCGATCAAGCCGGCCAGTCCAGCGTGCAGGGCATGAGTTACGCCATCAAGTACGGCAAGGCGTTCACGACCCATACCAATCTGCGCTTCGCCGGTTATCGCTACTCCACCGAAGGCTATCGGGACTTCGACGAAGCCGTCAGTCAGCGCAGCAACGACGATACGTTCACAGGCAGCCGCAGAAGCCGCCTGGAGGCTTCGGTTCATCAGAGAATCGGCGCACGCAGCAGCGTGGGCCTGACGCTGTCGCAACAGGATTACTGGGGCAGCGATATCGAGCAGCGTCAATTTCAATTCAACTTCAACACCCATCATGCCGGGATCACCTATAACTTCTACGCCTCCCAGTCACTGAGCACAGCCAGTAGCCGTGGCAACGACCGGCAGTTCGGCCTGAGCATCTCGATGCCCCTCGGCACCGGCCATTCGAGCAACGCCACACTCGACCTGCAGAGCAGCGCCAATCGCCACAGCCAGCGAGGCAGCCTGAGCGGCAGCCTCTACGAAAACCGTGTCAATTATCACGCCAGCCTGAGCAACGATGACGGCGAGCAGCAAAGTGCCAGCCTTGCGGCGGGCTATCAGGCCCCCTTCGCCAGCCTCGGCGCCGGTGTGAGCCAAGGCAACGATTATCGAAGTGCGTCGGTCAACGTCAGTGGCGCCTTGTTGCTGCATGCGGACGGCATCGAGTTCGGCCCGAGCCTGGGCGACACCATCGCGCTGGTCGAAGTGCCGGATACACCAGGTGTTGGCATACAGAACGCGACCGGTGTCAGGACCAATAGCCGCGGCTACGCCTTGATGCCCTATCTGCGCCCCTACCGTTATAACCCGATCGCCTTGCAAACCGACCGACTGGGTCCCGAGGTGGAAATCGATAACGCCAGTACTCAAGTGGTGCCTGCCAGGGGTGCGGTGATCAAGACCACCTTCGCTGCGCGCACGGTGACACGCCTGGTCATCAATGCGACCACTCAAAGTGGCAAGCCGCTGCCATTCGGCGCCCAGGTCAGCGACGCGCAGGGCAACATCCTCGGCATCGCAGGCCAGGGCGGGCAGCTGTTGCTGTCCACCGGCATGCAGGCGCAAACCCTCGATGTCCACTGGGGAGAGAAAAGCGACCCGCAGTGCCGCCTGCACATCGACCCCGCCGGCATGCCTCTGACCAAGGGCTACCGAATGCAAGACATGACGTGCGCCCAGTGACATCAGGTCTGAGCCATCCGCGACATTGTTATTTCAGGAATCACCCCATGAACACTGCATTGAATGCCCTGCTCCCGAGTCTGATCCTGTTGGGGGCCAGCTATAGCGCTGCGGCTTATTCCGACGTACCGGACGACACCCCCAGCAACGATTGCTACTGGGTTTCCCCTCCGGGACTAAAGGATTACCGGCGTGACATCGGCACCCTCTACGTCCCGAGAGACGCCAGAGTGGGCACCGTCATCGGCAGCATCGATGTGTTTGAAGGCACACCAGACCACGCGGGCCTGGAGGCGGCCTGCAGAAATGACGGCACGGCCCTTCTCGAATTCAACGCAACGGCAACGGCTCCGATCTTTCCTGGCAACGTGGACCCTATAAATGGCGAAGACCTCAGCGGCAAGATCCTGCAAACCAATATTCCTGGCGTCGGGGTGCGGATCAGACTGGGGCACCCGTATGACAGCAACTGCCCCAATTGCTTCATGCCGGCAGGCGGCAGCGCCACCGTTCCGTTCATTGGCCTCAACGACCACCGGGATATGCTCACGAGCATTCGCTTACTGCATATGAACAACTACCTCACGCTGGTCAAGACCGGGCCGATTCCTTCCGGACCGAATGTGCTCAATGGCAGTGAGCTGTTCTCCGGAAGCGTGACGACGCTTGGCAGGATCATGAGGTTCGGGCTAACCGGCACGGTACTTCAGGCACAGTGCAGCGTCGGTGCAGACCCGGTCAGTGCCGACCCGGTGCAGTTGGGTGAGTGGGACAGCGCTGACTTCACCGGTCCCGGCTTCACCACACCGGCGGTGCCCTTCAGCATTGCGTTGAATAACTGCGAGACCGATACGGGCTCAGGCTTCGTGGCAACGGCGCATATCCAGCTCGATGGTGTCGAAGGCTCGGTCCCCGAGGGCCCTGCCAACAGCGGGGTTTTCAGCCTGACCAGCGATTCGGATGCCAAGGGCATGGGGATTCAGGTCCTCAAAGGTGATGGCGTCACGCCCATGGAATTGCAGACCGAAGTGCCACTGATCGCGATCACACCCGGCAACGTGGTGCTGAACTTTTACGCCCGCTTCTATCAGACGCAGGCCAGCAGCGCGATCCGGCCGGGCAAGGCCAAAGGGGCACTCAGCTTCACGATGACCTACAAGTAGCAATGCGCCGTGGACCGCCGACCCGGCGGTCCATGACCTTCTCAGGCGTACAACGTCGGTCTCAGTGAAGGAAAAGGCTGCCAGGAGAGCGTCTGGTCGAAACTCACCCGCACCCGGACATCCAGCTGAGTGCCGATCAGAAATCTGTTCAAATCCGTTTTGCTGATCTGACCGGCGTCGATTTTATCGCCCACCAGCGGCACCGGGTACTCGTCCAGCACGCTAACGATCAACAACTCATTATCAGCACTGCTGACGCCATGCACCTCGACGCTGACAAACTGATCAGTGCCCATGAATGACCAACTGTCCAGGGTGAACCGTGCGTAACCTCCCTCGGCAATGTCATTCAGTCTCAGACGCCCCCCGGACACCTTGTCACACTGCACGACCGGAAAGCCTGTCATTCCCAGGATACTCAGCGTATGCCGGTCCGAAAGATGCGGTGAGTCGGCGTTTTTTTCGAACACCTCGTAGTACACCGGGATCGACTTGCCGAAATGCTGGGCAATTTGCGTGGGGGGAACGCGGAACAGTCTCGAGTCTGCGATTTCCGTAAGAAAGGAGCCCACACTGCCTGGCTCGGCCCATTGGACGCGGACCGTCTCACCGGGAAGAATCACCGCATTCTCAGGGATTAATACCACTGCGCCCTGAAAGGCATCTACCGGATCAAGCAAGCTGGCGCTTGCCGAGCCTGCGGCCTTCTGAACCCGCGGAGGAGGCAACACACGTGGAACTGGCTGAGCGGAGACCAGCAGCGAAACAGCCAGCGCTCGAGGCCCGGCATTGCCCGAACGATCCTTCAGCCTGTAGGACGCATAACGAATGCCATCGCCGCTCTCGAGAATCAGTTGCCTGTCGAAGGCAATATGGATCGCACTACCGATATCGGACGTTTCAAGCGTCAGGGTTCCGGTGTGCTCCGACCCCGTCAGCGTGCTGCTCCAGTACCAGGTAATGAGGTCCCCTGCGCTCGGCGAAAAATACGCAGGTACCTCGGCCAGCAGGGTATCGCCATGAGTGTCCAGCCAGGCCGCCGTGAGACCGTCACTGACGATTTCGGCCGGAAAAATCAGCGCCCCTTCGTCGGCGAATACCGGTGCCGTTTTATCAATGACAAAGGCCAGTGTTTCGGACTCGGTCTGCACCTGATTGGCGGTCTCGACGCTATAGCGGAGTCGATGCAGGCCTTCTATAAGGTATTGCTGCTCGATCATGCTGAACAGATCGGCAGGCTGTACAGGTTCGGTCCAGACCTTCTCCTCCAGCAGCATGTCATTCCAGTACACGCGCAGATACTCGGGATCGACCGGGGTGGGTCCGGAGTTTTGCCACATGGGAAAATCGACCCGCAACGGCACGAGCCAGGCGCTGCTGGGCAGCAAGTTGGGTTCACCACCGGGTACGTCAGGAAGAAGTTCGGCGATCATGGGCGGCGCAAGCAGCGCACTCTTGCGCCTTGAAGCTGGCCAGAACAGGTTTCTGATCTGTTCGATCCACTTTGAAATCACAGGCATGAGCCGGGCCTCCAGCACAATGAAGCGGTGGCCGACCCGTTTGCCGACCGCCATGCCCATCAGTTAACACCCTGTTTTTTTCTGCCGATACTGGCACAAGTGATAGGACCGTTGGCGCATCAGCGATCAGCGATCAGGCGTGAGCCACCGCGCCTCGCTGTCACTACCAGCTGTAACGCAAGCCCGCACTGGCGCCCCACGGCTGCTCGATGGCGTCGCCGTTGCTGTAATCGAAATCAGCGTGCAACTGCAGGTTGTCAGACAGCGACACCGACACACCCGCCCCCAACTCGCCACGGGAACCGGAGAGGTCGTTGTTGAACACGTTGTCATTGACCTTGACCTCGTTCCTGTTGACGAACTCGTGAGCCACGGCCACCCGCACGTAAGGTTGCAGCGTACGTCCCTTGCCCAGGTCGAAACTGCGCCCCGCTGTCGTACCGACCTTGCCGAGCAGCGACCGGCTGCGGTCACCTTCGGCACGCATACCGTTATCCAGTGCGTAGTCCTTGCCCTGAACGACCAGACCCGTCAGCTGGGTATAGGGTTCGAGAAAATAGCCGTTGTCCAGTTTGATGTGCCGACCCAGCTCCAGCGACGCGCCCACTCCCAGATTGTCGTAGTTGCCGCGTGTGCGGGAACCATCGCTGAGATTGACTCTGGCCTTGTTCTTGAACTGATTGAGCTTGATCACGCCATCGACGTAATAGCCGCTCTCGCTGTCCAGCCAGGTGCTGTAAGCGCCCAGCGAGTAGCTGTCGACCTTGCCACTGGCACCGTGATCCAGACTGAGGTCGGACGTACTCTGCCCGATCATCACACCTGCCAGCCATTGCCCAGACCCCACAGGCAGCTTGCCATCTGCGCCGAGCGCGACACCGCTCTGAACCTGCTGATATCCAAAGCCTGAGGCGTCGGCGACATTGAATTTGTTGCCGTAGGTCCGTATCCAGCCACCGGAACGGGCCTGGTCCATACGCAACTCGCCCATGCGCGAACGTAGCGTCGTCAATTCCCCGTACCAGACAGTCGGCGCCGTGTTGAACAACGCCATGACAGTCTGTGCGCCAGGGCTGATGGTGCGGGTGGTGGCATCCAGATACCAGTCGTTGTCGCCCTGCTTGATCAGGTCATAGGACCAGGCACCCAGATCCACTGCGCCGCCTGCGAGCGAAAAGCTCGCATCGCCGGCTGCCGCATGCACGACGTGCAGGCTGGTATCGCTGAGCGGATCGACACCCGTGCTGCCGATAAGCACGGTATGACTGCCGGTCGCGCTGCCCGTGATGTCAAGAAAGTCAGTGGCCTGGCCACCGAAATCCACGTCCATCATGAACGTGCCGCTCCCTGACAGGCTTGCGAGTGACAAGGTGTAAAACGAGGCCGCGTCGCCAAACCTGACCGAACCGCCGTTCATGGACAGTTCATTCACCTGACCATTCTCGACCATCACCCACTGGCCCTGGCTACTGAGCGACAGGCTGGATACGTTCTCCAGGCGCCCGGTCAGAGTCGCGTTATTTTGCAGTGTCAGGCTGGCGGTACTGCCCTCACCCGCCGATACATCGCCCAGCAGATGGCTGTTGTCCACGGTCATGTGCGCCGTTGAACCGTTGATCAACTCCAGTATCCTGCCATTGCCGCCGGTCAACGTAGAACCATTGTTGACCTGGATATCGGCAGTCGCGGGCGCGCCGGTGGGCGTTCCGACGATCAGCGCCGACCCGGTGATACCTTCGACCCGGGTTCCCTCCAGAACCAGCAGATTGCTTGAGGGTACGCCCGGGTCAGCGCGCAAGCGCACGCCATATTGCTGCCCGGTGATGGTACTGGCGGACGCCTTCACCGTGGAGTCAAACATCTCCATGCCTCTGCCATTGGTGCCGGTGGCCGTCACCGAAGTCCCTTCCAGGGTCAGGTTGCTGAGCGAACCGGCATTTATCCCGCGATTCGTGGCCGTGATCGTGCTGCCGATGACGGTGGCCGTGGAGCCGACCAGTCGCGCACTTTCATTGCCCATCCCAAGGCCATCCGCGGCACCTGTCAGGACGCTACCGACGATCAACGCATCTGCCCCGGTCAGCGATACGGCTGAAGAGTTGGTGCCCGCACTGACCTGACTGCCAGTGAGCGTCAGCTTCGCCCCGGTGACCGTGGTTATTTGCAGGGTCGTCGCGCCGTTGGCGGTCAGATTCCCGGTGCTGACAATCCGATAGCTGTCCAGCGGGGCTGTCGCATCAATGGTCTGCGGCGTATCGACAAGGATTTGCGCAAGCGCATGACTGCCGGTCAGCAAGGGAGAGAGGAAAATAACGGTCTTCAATGTCCATGAAAGCGGACGCAGCACGAATGGAGCATTCATGAGTATGCATTACCTTGAGGTAAACCAGGTCGAACCCCGTGACGACTGCCCGAAAGCGGCCTCGGGAGGGAGGCCGCAAGACTAGCGGGATCCAACTGAATGCTCTGTAGGACGTTTCCTAGGTAACCGTAGGGAGGTTCCGACAGTAGAGGGTCGTCGAGGGAAATACCGATAAGCGTAGGTGACATGACCCGGTACGCGTCGGCCTTCCTAAACCGTTTGGGAGCAACCTGAGCCGGCTTATACCCGACAGGGTGCCTGCGACTGGCCGCAGACCCCCTCTATCGGCAACCCTTGTTACTTTTCTTTCGGCTCTTCTGGACGAAGAGGACAAGGCCCGGCTGCGTCGTACATCCCTACTCGGGCGGTGGTTTCCAGCGAGTTAATGGTTTTCCTGGTGATTTCCGGCGGGTTAACGGTTTTCCTGGTGGTTTCCGGCGGGTTGATGGTTTCGCTGGTGGTTTCCGGCGTTTTAGTAGTGGCGCTATCCATGCTGAAGGAGTACTTGATCCTTGCGCTCCCGTTTTGGCTGCGGCCGCCACGATCGTAGATGGGCAGGATGTGTGTATCGTAGGGGGTGACCAGCCAGGTGAAACCGGTGACAGGATGGCTGGCTCCCAGCAGGATATCCTCGTCTTTTTCGGTGCCGGGAATAGGCTCGTCGCCGGTATTTCCCTCGGAGCCATACCAGTGCAACGTCACGGTTTTACCGTCCGACAGATATTTCGAAAGATCCGGAACGCGGACCCGTATACCCGGTTCACCCGGGTCCGCAGGGCCACTTGGGCTGGCGTAGAGTGAATTGCAATTCAGCCAGCCATTTGGACTGGTGCCCTCGAAGACCGGGGCTTCCGGCATGATGACAATGGCGTCTACGTTGACCAGAGTGTTCGGCGAGTGTTGCGTGTTTTCTGAATCGGGCCCATGAATGCGGTAATGGACCGGCAAGTCAACGCGATTGCCTTCATAATCGATGTAACTCCAGGGTATTTCAACATCACGCTCAGCGCCTGCCAGGTCGCCAGCAGCCACGGTGTATTGAGCCTCTGCTACATGGCTTGTGCCCCAGTAGAAATCTATAATTTCACCCGCTTGAAGTTTGTCATACAGCTTGAAACTGACCTTGGCAGGCTGGTTATAGTCCTCTTCTTTCAGGACGTTCAACTGATTGGACGTCTGGCCATAGACCTCGACCGGCAGTAATGCGTCGTTGACCGGATCCGGCCACCCAGGATCGGTTATAGGGTCAGGGCCGATAGTGGCGAAATTGACATTGACGCTGATGCTTTTCACTTCGGACGGAACGACGCCACGCAGGATTCGATAACTCACATCGGTGGGCTGGTCGCCGCCGCTCGCTTGATTGTATTGCCCCTGCAGAACCAGATCAGGGACTCTGATCGAAGTCGGAAAATCTGGAGAGCTGCCGACTTCCTCAGGTCGAAGCACCTCAGTGCCCCAAGTGACTTCGATGCGGTCAGCCGGTTTCCAGTTATCGAACGAATCGATCAACACTTCGACCCCGAGTCTCGCATCAGGCAGGTTGATCAACTTTTCTGGAGGCTCTGCCAATGGCACGACGGGGTCTTTCAGGTTGTCGGGCAATAGCCCGAGCGCCACGTCGATGCGTTTTGGGCTGGAAAGCGAAGTGCGATTGGTGGCTTTGTCGACCAGAATGTAAACGGCGTAGTAGGGCTCGTCCCTGGACGCTTCAATGGCCGAAACGGGGAAGGTCACCGTATTATTCGTCGGGTTGGCCACGTCAACGAAACCCACCGGAGCCGGCAGGTCTTCAGCACTTTCTGGCAATGGCGTGCCAACCCAATAGAAGGCTACCTTGTCGCCGGGCTTCCAGTCGTCATAGTCTGGCAGCGTACCGACCAGACCGTCGGGATGTGCGTCCAGAAACGCCTGGGTCAACTGATCTGTTGCCAGACTCATCTGCTCAGGCTCAAGCTGCTCGCCCGGCGGCGTGGTGTCGACGATCAGGTTGATCGACGGGCTGGGGGTCTCTTGTTCATTCGGTTGTACAATCCGGTAGCGCAGACTGTAAGTGCCGTCTGCAGGCTTGTCCAGGCCGGTCATTAAGCTGCTCAGCGGAATCTCGATCTTCTTGGGAAAGGTGTCAGGGTCCACCGGTGCGGTAACCGTATCGCGAAACACCTGTTTAAACGCGTCGTTATCCGCCGCTGCACCGATGGCCCAATCGATGAAAAAAGTATCGGAGTCGCCCGGGTCAGTGACCAGTCCTGCCCACTGAGGCAGGGTGACCTCAAGGAATTCGCCGAGCAGGACATCCTTGTTCAGCGTTCCATCGTTCTTGTCCACAATGCCCGCCACCTCTGCCGGGGCAAGCGATGCGTCGGTCCGTGAACCGCGTTGAGTGCGCGCCAGCCGGTAGGCGATACGCGCTTTTTTTTTGTCATCCAACGTTGCTGTTGTTTTTGAATCGGCCATCATCAGCACTCCCTTGCTATCCGATTGCCGCCCCTGTCTATGTAGAAAACAGGCGGGCGGATTGATAATGCGCCCAGGGTCTGTTGCCCTTTCATCCCGAGCCACGATGAAGCGGCAACAGCCCCTGGCCTTCTCGACAAGTGTTTGTCTGCCAGAACCGGCCATCCAGGCCGGTAGCCCGTTCGATTAAACGGCAGTTGCGCGACACTGGATACTGTCATAACTATCAGGGTGAGCTTCGCAGGGCACGCTCGACAGGCGCTCGTATCAATCTCGATACATTTATGACATGCGCACGACATTCGATCACGCCACCCTACCGCCGAGCCTCCCGGCGAAGTAGCATGAGGGGCAGCGTTGATCTTCAACAGCAGCCAGTCCATGGCGGCACAAGCAGGCGACAGACGCATTATGCAAGCACTTCCCGACACCTCCCTGGATGCCACATCGACCGATCAGCGCTGGAGCGTTCGCGCGCTGATCGTCGATGACGATGTGGCCATTCGCGAACTGCTCTGCGATTACCTGACGCGCTTCAATATCAACGCCCGTGGCGTCACCGACGGCACGCAAATGCGTCAGGCGCTGACCGAGGAAACCTTCGACGTGGTGGTGCTTGACCTGATGCTGCCCGGTGAAGACGGGCTGTCACTGTGCCGCTGGCTGCGCAGCACGTCGGACATCCCGATTCTGATGCTGACCGCACGCTGCGAACCGACTGACCGGATCATCGGCCTGGAACTGGGTGCCGACGATTACATGGCCAAGCCGTTCGAGCCGCGCGAACTGGTCGCGCGCATCCAGACCATTCTGCGCCGGGTCCGCGACGAGCGCAGCGATCAGCGCACCACCATTCGCTTTGACGCCTGGCGCCTGAACAGCGTCCTGCGTCAGTTGACCGCCGCCGATGGCCTGGTGGTGCCGCTGTCCAACGCCGAGTTTCGTCTGTTACGTGTGTTTCTCGAACGGCCGCACCGGGTGCTGAGCCGCGAGCAGTTGCTCGATGCTGCGCGCGGGCGTTCGATCGAGGCGTTCGACCGCAGTATCGACTTGCTGGTCTCGCGTCTGCGCCAGAAGCTCGGAGATGATCCGAAAAATCCACAACTGATCAAGACCGTGCGCGGTGAAGGCTATCTGTTCGATGCCAGGGAGCTGGGTTGATCCGCAGATTCGACACGCTGTTTGCGCGACTGTTTGGTGGCGCCCTGTTGGCTATTCTGCTGGCGCACCTGCTGGCCTTCATCTGGTTCACCCAGTACGGCATGCGCCCGCCGCCGCCACCTAACGCGTTCAACGCCGAGCATGGGCAATTCGATCAGCGGCCCATGCACAGACCGCCGATCCTGGGGGGGCCGGCGATAGTGCTGCTCTTCCAGTTCATCACCATGATCATCGCTGCATGGTATGGCGCCAAGGCCCTCAGCCGTCCGATACAGCGACTCAGTGAAGCAGCCGAGCGCCTGAGTGAAGACCTCGACAGCCCGCCCTTGGAAATCAGCGGCCCGCAGGAAGCCCGACAGGCCGCACAGACATTCAACCTGATGCAAAGCAAAGTGCGCGAACAGATGCAGCAGCGCGGGCGCATGCTGGCTGCGGTATCCCACGACCTGCGCACACCCCTTTCGCGGCTCAAGCTGCGCGTCGAACAGATCGAAGAGCCCAGGCTGCATGGCCAGATGACTCAGGACCTCAATGACATGATCAGCATGCTCGACGCCACGCTCGCCTACCTCAATGAGCACCGACGCAGCGAAGGCCTGCAGCAGTTCGATCTGCAGGCACTGATCGAGTCGCAGGCCGAGAATGCTCAGGACAATGGCGACGACGTACAGTACGAAGGCCAGTGCAAACCGCTCAAGACGCAGCCGATGGCACTGCGCTCGTGCCTGCAGAATCTGGTCGACAACGCTCTGCGTTATGCCGGCAGCGTACACATCGTGATCGAGGACAGCAGCGAGCGTGTGCGCATCTCTGTGGTCGATCACGGGCCCGGCATTGCACCTGAATTTCACGAAGCCGTGTTCGAGCCGTTCTATCGCCTGGAAGGTTCTCGCAACCGTAACTCCGGCGGTATCGGCATGGGCATGAGCATTGCGCGGGAAGCGGCGCGACGCATCGGCGGCGAACTGTCGCTCACGCAAACGCCTGGCGGCGGCCTGACGGCGATACTTGACCTGCCACGTCTCTGACGCACTCTGTAACACACCGCGTACAAAGCCTATATCCCCTCGACAACTGACACCCCGAGGCTGCAAAAGCCGGTACACCGTTACCGGGCACATTCATCTCAGGGGAGTGAGACCAATGATCAGTGGGATAAACAGCAGTTTCTCCAGCTACACCAGTTCGAGCAGTGCAACCTCCAGCACCAGCAACAAGAAGTTTCAGGAAGAGCTGTTGGCCAAACTGGATAGCGATGGCGACGGCAGCATCGGCAAGAACGAGCTGACCTCGGCCCTGTCGTCGAACAGCAAGGATGGCATCACTGTGAGCCTGAGCAAGGCATTCAGCGATCTGGACAGCAACGACGATGACAGCCTGGATACCGACGAGCTGGCCGCGATGACACCACCTCCACCTCCGCCGCCCATGCAGTCGGTCGATGAGCAGGCAGAAGACCTGCTCGGCTCGCTGGACAGCGATGGCGACGGCGCGATCAGCAGCGACGAGCTGACAACCGGTCTGAGCAATGCGGGCAGCACGGCGAACAGCAATCAGGTGTTCGATGCACTGGATACTGACGAAGACGGCACAGTCAGCCTTGAAGAGCTGGTCGCCGGCATGCAACCGCAACAGCCTCCTGCCGGTATGTCGCCTGCGCAGGTGAGCACCTCCGGCAGCACTGACAGCGCCAGCCTGTTCAGTAAACTGGACAGCGACAGCGACGACAGTATCAGCGCTTCCGAGTTGTCTGCCGCATTGAAGCAGAGTGACACCAGCATCGATCAGGGCAATACCAATCAGATCGCCACTCAGGCCTTGAACAAGATGATCGCCGCACTCAGCGAAAAATATGACACCCAGAGCAGCAAGCCAGTCGGCAAGTACCTGGACACCGCGGCGTAACGCGAGGCTCCGCCGCCCGTCATGGCGCGGCGGAAACTTTCGCCGTCAACGGCTGCGGGCACGCTCGCTGCCGACCCAGTCGGTCAACAGGCTGTAAGCGACTGCCAGCAGCGTCGGGCCGATGAACAGGCCGATGAAACCGAACGCCAGCAATCCGCCGAACACGCCCAACAAGACAATCACCAGGGGCAGATTGCCGCCCCTGCTGATCAGGTATGGCTTGAGCACGTTGTCCACGCCACTGATGACGAACATCCCCCAGATGCCCAGAAATATCGCCATGCCGTACTCGCCCTGCCAGACCAGCCAGGCAGTGGCAGGCAGCCAGACCAAGGGCGGGCCCATCGGGATCAGACTGAACAGAAAAGTCAGAATACCCAGCACCAACGCGCCGGGAATGCCCGCGATCAGGAAGCCGATCAGCGCCAGTACCGCCTGGGCCGCTGCCGTACCGATGACCCCGTTGACCACGCGTTGCACCGTGCCGGCGACCAGATCCAGATAATACTGGGCCCGCTCCCCGATCAGGCGCTCCAGCAGGCTGAGCACGAAGGCGGCCAGGCGCGGACCGTCCCTGTAGAAGAAGAAGGCGAAGACGATGCTCAGGGTCAGTTCCAGAATTCCGCTGCCGATCTGCGCACTGCGTGCCAGAATCCAGTTACCCACCTGCCCCAGATGCGGTTTCAGCGTCGCCATGAAAGCCGCGCCTTGCTGATCGATGGTGGTCCACAGCGCTACCAGTCGTTCGCCCACCAGCGGAATACCCGCCAGCCATTGCGGTGGATCGGGCAAGCCGTCGACCTGAATGTCCTTGATCAGGCCCGTGGCGTCACGCACATGGTCGGCAAGATTGAAGCCCAGCCACACCAGCGGCGCCGCGACCAGCAGCATCCAGCACAGGCACATCACCAGCGCAGCCAGCGACTCACGGCCCTTGAACCAGCGGGTCAGCAAACGCATCAGCGGCCAGCTGGCGAAGGCCAGCACCGCGCCCCAGACCAGCGCCGACCAGAACGGTGCCATCACCCAGAGACAGGCACCAAACAGCGCCAGCAGCAGAATCTGCACCAACAGACGGTCATTGTTGAACATGCGCTATCCACTAAAAAGGATCGGAGGGAGCGAGCATAATGGCGAACCTGCCTGTCCGCCATCGCTGTTCTAGCGGATAACCTCGATCTTGAGCCCCTTGCCTTCAGTGACGCCCGCCTCGAGCCGGGCCGCGCGAACGCCTTTGGCGATCAGGGCGTCAAGCCAGGCGCCGGCATTGGGTCCGGACACCGTGGCGCGCAGGCTGCTGTCCAGGTTCAGGGCGCGAGAAACAAGGGTGACCCAGGCATCCTGTGGGTCGCCGCTCAGGCGGGGCAATTCCAGCTTACCGGTGCTGCGCAGTTGGCGCAGCAAGGTGGCCGAGGTAGGCAGCAGTTCGCCCAGTGGCGCGGAAGATTCAAACTGCTCGACGTGCAGGTAGGCGCGGCGGTTGCCACGGGTGATGCTGTAAAGCGCTACCAGGGTGTCACTGCGCGGTTCTGCCAGACGCAGCAGCAGGTAAGCCTGGCGGTCATCCGCGCCATACAGCTTGGCGTTGCCGAACACTTCGTTGGCCCACAGGCTGCTTTCTCCGCAGTCGCGCGCCTGGCACCAGAACAGCAGCTCGGCGCCCTGCTGCTGCAAGGCCTCGCGAGCCGCGGTGAAAGCGTCGTCGGAAGTCCGCTCGACAGGTAATTGATAGGTGACCGACGTCAGATTGCCACGCGCACTGACCTGGCCGTCGAAACGCAACTGGCCGCTGATCTTGCGGATCGAGCCCATGGGTAAACCCGCTCGAGCTCGGCAGCCGGACGATAATCGACGATTTCCGTGTCGGCCAGACGCGGCAGAATCTGCAGATCACTGCTGCCTGTTACATCGGCGGCACAGAGCACAGCGCTGAACATCGACAGGCACAAGGTGACAACGGGAACACTTGATAAACGCATGAGTGCTCTCATTGGCAGGCAAGCGGGGAACGAAAATATAAAAGATCGCCAGCGAGGCGGTCACCAGAGGCTGCGGATTGATCCATCACGGTTGACTCCTGTTTCAACCCGTCCAGCGTCGGCAGTTGCAGGGCTCAAGTCAAGAAGCAGCGAAGAAGCGATTGATACAGTGTGCAACAGCGCTCGCACCCTGCTCGTCGTCCAGGTGCAGATGATGACCGCCTTCAAGCTGCACAACGTCGAAAGGCAGCCCGGACAGCACGAGCTGGTTTTTCGCCAGCATGCCGCCTGTGGCGACCAGCAGTTGCGTCGGGCAACGGATAGCGTTTACGAAAGACATCGCCTGCTGATGGGTAAGACGAATCGCAGACGGCAATGTCAGGCGGCTGTCGCTGCGCCAGGTATAGCCACCGGGTACCGGCATCAGGCCGCGCTGGGCGAGTAATTCGGCAGCCTCGCGACTGACCGGGACCACGCCTTTCATACGCGCCTGAACAGCACGTTGCTGATCCTCGTAAACCGGCTTTTTCTTGCCCGACAGCCTGACCTGCGCCTGCAGCGCGGAGCCCATCCGCTCGGCGGCGGATTCAGGGTCGCCGGTCAAGGGAATCAAACCATCGATCAGTGCCAGCCGCGTGACACGCTCCGGCAACGACCCGGCCAGCAATACCGAAATGATCGCGCCCAGCGAATGGCCCATCAGGGCGAAGCGCTGCCAGCCCAGTTGCTCGGCGACCTGCAGCACGTCGAACACGTAGTCGGCCAGCGCATAGGACGCCCCGGCAGGCCGATGCTCTGAATGACCATGCCCGGCCAGATCAAGCGCTACGATGCGCAGGCCCTCCAGCCGCGGTGCCAGGCGGGCAAAGCTGTTGGCGTTGTCGAGCCAGCCATGCACGGCAATCACCGGCTTGCCGTCCTCGGGACCGTAAAGATGGGCCGCCAGTTCGATATGCCCCAGATCGAAACGGACCTCCTCCACGGTAAACGTCACGCCGTCGCCCTTGAGGCGCTACGCGCGTCCCAGCGAGCCAGCAGCGTCTTGAGCAGCAATGCGGTTTCATCCGGTCGTTCAAGGGGAAACATGTGCCCTCCGGGCATGGACAGGTATTCGCCTTCGCGCATGCGTCGGGCCAGATAGCCATGATGAGGCATGATCACCCGGCTGTGTTTGCCGCGTACCATGGCCAGCGGCACCTTGAGTTGCCGGGACGGCACGGGGCTGGTGTGCGGGATGCTGCGGTAGATGCTGATCTCGGTCGCCGGGTCAAAGCGCAGACGCCACTGCCCGCCGTCCTCGCGCAGCCCATGTTGCAGGTAAGCGTTCAGGCAGTCGGGATCGAAGCGGCTGAACAGGGTCTTGCCCGCGAAGTAGACGCGTGCCGACTGCAGATCATCAAACGCCTCACGACGGCCCAGGGTACGACCCGCTGGCGTGATGCGGTCGATAAAGCCCAGACGCTTGGCAGCGCGTATGAACAACTGGTCAGCCAGACCCAGCACCGGTGAGTCGAGCATCACCACGCCCCGGTAGAGTTCCGGGCAGCGCAATGCGGCATGCAGATGCAACACGCCACCGAGCGAGTGCCCTACCCCCCACACCGGGCCCGGCTGCTCACGCAGATGGTGAAGCAACTCATCGACCAGATTCAGCCAGTTGTCATCCACCGGAAAACGCGGATCATGGGCGTGTTGCTCAAGATGGGCCACCGAAAATTCCGGTGCCAACGCGCAAAACAGCTTGCTGTACGTCGCCGAAGGGAAGCCATTGGCGTGAGCAAAGAACACGGGTTGCGACATGCCAATACTTCCATGGGCGGGCGAGTCACGATTGTGCCAAGTTGCTCCGCGAATCGGCAATGACTGGAACCGCCATCGCAGGTGTCACTCCGGCCATCAGGGTTACCCGATACGGCGGTCGGGGCGGCGTGAAGGCTTATAAAGCCTGGGTGAAACGGTCCAGACAAGCCTTTATATAGGCGACCTGAAAACCAAAAGACTGTTTGGCAAGGGCCTTGGCCTCAGCAGAGGGCTTGGCTTTTCTGAAATCCAGGATGGCTAACTGCATGGCTTGTACCGCGACATCCGACAACGGCTGGAATAGCGCGAGGGCGCCATTGTCGGGAAACTGGACCTTCAACTTGTCGAACAGCATGTCGGCATCATCACGCAAGGCCATGAACTCGGCCGAGGTCATCAGGTTATCCGCATAGACCGCCTTCAAGCGCTTTTCCAGATTCAATTCACCGTGTTGCGGCGGAGCCTTCGCTGCAGGCGGAGTTGCAGCAGATATCGGTTGACCGGTGAGCACCCCGACAAAGGACGGTGGACTGCCCGGCAGAGCAGGCGTTTCAGACGCAACCGTGTGTTCAGGCGCAGGGCTCTCTCCGGGTGAGGCTGGCTTTTCTTCAGTCATCATCAATCCTCCTGAGAATGAATGTTCCCTCCAGGGAACATTCAGACACTAAGAGAAAAGATACCCTCTCACAACGGCCAAACCGGACCTGAGAACGCGTCCTTAATAGCTGAAAACACTCAATTGACTGGAGGCTCTTTGCCATGCGGTACGACGGCCACCGTCAAGCGCGAAATGCAGCTTGGCTTGCCTTCGTCGTTGCTGATGCGGATGTCCCATACATGGGTGGTCCGGCCTATATGTACGGGCCTGACCACACCGGTGACACGTCCGCTACGCACACCACGCAAATGGTTGGCGTTGACCTCCAGCCCGACGCAGAAATACTTGCTCGGGTCGACGATCAGGTAACTGGCCATCGACCCCAGTGACTCGGCCAATACCACGGATGCACCGCCATGCAGCAGCCCGAAAGGCTGATGGGTACGTTGATCGACCACCATGCTGGCTGTCAGAGAGTCATCGGTGAATGCTTCGAAACGAATATCCAGCACTTCGCCGATGGTGTTTTTTTGAGCCGCCATAAGGGCTTCGATATCGGGAGCCTGACGCCATATGCTCATGCTGAATCCTTTTTCGGGGAGAGCCGCATTCGCTGCGGTCATTCATTGCGCGCACAGGCCGTTCAGACGTGCCTGACGCTGTTGAGGCGCATGCCGCCTGCCACTACGAACTCGCCTTCCAGCTCGGCAAGACTGGCCGTGCTCATCGGCTCGGCCTGTTGCGGACTGCCGTGCGCCAGTACCCCGATCAGTTCGCCCACCAAAGGCTGATGGCTGACCAGCAGCACTTCATCGATACCCAGCTTGTCCAGTTGCGCCAGCACCTCACGCGGGCTGCTGTCGGGTGTAAGCCAGGGCGCGGTGACGATCGAGTCATCGAATGCCAACGACTGACGCACCAGCTCGGCAGTCTGTTGTGCACGCACATAGGGGCTGGCGATGATCCGTTGCACGGGCTTGTCCGTCAGTTGCAGCGCACTTTTCAGCACTTCCTCACGCCCGTGTGCAGTCAACTCGCGCTCGGCATCGCTGCGCGCCCGCGACTGCGCTTCGCCATGACGCAATACCCAGACCTTCATGGCTTTGGCTCCTCATCGCGCACCGGCTGAGCCGCTGGCGGGACATGATGGGGCGCCTCGCCTTCGGGCGCGCGCGGCGCTGGCCAGTCGCCGAAAGGCCAGGGTTTGTGGTCGCTGTGAAACGTCCCGAAACGACCGATCTGCGCCAGGTACTGGCTGATGCTGTCGCCGAAGTTCATCAGGCCACCATTCGGCGCACCGTAAATCAGGCGGTAGACCAATTGCACCAGCACCACGCCCGCCAGAATGATCTGGGCGACGTGCCATACGCCCAGAAACAGCAGCATCCAAAGAATGCGCAGCAGGATCGATTCGTTGTGCTGGATTTTCGACTCGTTCAAGACCTTCTCCTGATCAGACTGAATTCAATTAAAGCCGGTAATCGAAATGAAATCGACGTCCGTCTTGGGCTCGGCCCGCATCAGCGCCTCGATGACCTGGCTGAGCGTACGGCCTTCAAAAAGAATCGCATGCAGCCCGGCGACCAATGGCATATACACCTGCACTTCCTGCGCTTTGACCTTGAGCACCTTGAGAGTGTTCACGCCCTCGGCCACTTCGCCCAGGCGCGTGACCGCTTCTTCCAGCGTCAGCCCCTGGCCCAGGGCAAAACCGACCTGATAGTTGCGGCTTTTCGGCGAGGAACAGGTGACGATGAGATCGCCCACCCCGGCCAGGCCGAGAAAGGTCATCGGGTTGGCGCCCTGGCTGACCGCAAAACGGGTCATTTCCGCCAGCGCCCGGGTGATCAGCATGCTCTTGGTGTTTTCGCCCATGTCCAGCGCCACCGCCATGCCGGCAATAATTGCGTAGACGTTCTTCAGTGCCCCGCCCAGCTCGACGCCAAACCGGTCATTGCTGGCATAGACACGAAAGGTGCGCCCGTGCAACGCAGCCTGAACCTCCTGACACAGCACTTCGTCTTCGCTGGCAACCACCGTCGCGGTCAACGCATGCTCGGCGATTTCCCGCGCCAGGTTGGGCCCGGACAATACGCCGATACGCGCCTGCGGGACGATCTCTTCGAGGATCTGACTCATCAGTTTGAAGCTCTGCGCTTCGATACCCTTGGTCAGGCTCACCAGCATCTTGCCATTGAGGCGCTGGACGTGAGGCGACAGCACCGAGCGCAAGGCACTCGACGGCAAGGCGACGAAGATCAGTTCGCTGGCGTCGAGCACCGCCGTCAGGTCGGTGACCGGCTCGACTTCAGGGCGAATCTTGATGCCTTTGAGGTAACGGGGGTTTTCACGATTGACGCGAATGGCCTCAGCCTGCTCCGGATCGCGCATCCACTGACGAACCTGATGGCCGTTCTCGGCCAGCAGATTGGCAATGGCCGTACCGAAGCTGCCACCGCCAAGCACCGCGACGGGTTGCTGTGTGGTCATAAAACTATCCATCCAGAGCCATTCAAGTGGCGATGTCGTCATTATACGGAGCAACACGTTATCAGCCAGCGACAAAGCTGATCTGTTACGCACTCTTGGCGGCATCCATCAACAAGTTCGCTGGAAACACGCGCTATCTCGGTTAACATGCGCGCACAGCATGAATCACCACGATGGCCGGCGTTGCCTTGTGCAGCCGGACCAATTCGCGACCACCGGGCGAACAGGCATGGACGCATCAATCGAACTACCTCCGCCGTGCCTTGCGCGCGAGGCGCACAGCCGATGAAGTTTCGGCACTGGGACATCAATACCCGCACGCAGATCATCAGCCTTGGCCCTGCCCTGTTGCTGACGGCTTTGCTGATCAGTTTTTTTACCTTCGTGCGTATCCAGGACCTGCGTCAGGAGCTCAATCACACCGGGCAGCTGATCGCCAATCAGTTGGCGACCGCTGTCGAGCCGGGCGTGACCACGGGTGATATCGAGGGGCTCAAGGCGTTGATGCGCGCCACCCTGTCCATGCCCAGCGTTCGCTATGTGGAAATTCAGGACAGCTCCAACACCGCCGTGATCTACATAGACCAGCCGCGCGATAACGAGCAGCAGACCCGGCAGATGGAAGTGTTCCTGGCCCCCGTTCAGCCGCAGCGCACCACCATTCACGGCAACCCCGGCACGCCTGCCCCAGGAAAAAGCCAACCCGCGCAGGGCGCTTCACAGAGTTATCTGGGGCGGGTGCTGGTGGGCATGTCCAGCGAAGCATTCAGCCGACGTCAGCAGGAGATACTGCTCAAGGCTGGCGTCCTGGCGATGGTCGCCTTGCTGTTCGCCTTTCTGCTGGCGCGCGGCCTGGCCTTGAGTCTGTCCAGACCCATCAGCGATATGGGCGAAGCGCTCAAGGCGATTCAACAGGGCGATTACCACACGCCCATGCCGGTCAGCGACGACGCCGAGCTGGGCGCGCTGGCGCGGCACATCAACAACCTGGCTGAGAACCTGCACCGCGCCAGCCTCGAGCAGCAGCGCTCGGTAGCCCAGCTGATCCAGACCCGGGAAGAAGCCGAACAGGCCAACCGCGCCAAATCGGACTTCCTGGCCATGATGAGTCACGAGCTGCGTACGCCCATGAACGGCGTACTGGGCATGCTGCAGTTGCTGGAAACCACGCACATGACCCACGAGCAGAGCGAATACGCGACGCTGGCGACCGAATCCACCGAGCATCTGCTGCGGGTCATCAACGATATCCTCGACTTTTCCCGCATCGAGCGCGATGCCCTGCAGATGGAAGGCATACCGTTCAACCTGGCTGAACTGGTCAGCGCCTCGACCCACGCCTTCAACCACAGCGCCACGCAACGCCAGCTGCTGCTGGAACTGCACATTCAGCCAGGCCTGGAGACCTTGAACGTCATCGGCGACCCGACCCGCATCCGCCAGATTCTGGTGAACCTGATCGGCAACGCGCTTAAATTCACCGAGCAAGGCAAGGTCTGCGTCGACGCCAGGTGGGCAATGCTCGACGATGAGCTGCTGCACTTTACCTGTGCGGTACAGGACAGCGGCATCGGTATCGACGCCGAGCGACTGGAATCGATGTTCGATGCGTTCAAGCAGGCCGACAGCTCTATTTCCAGACGTTATGGCGGCACGGGGCTGGGGCTGCCGATTGCGCGGACCCTGGCCGAACGCATGGGCGGTACCTTGCACGCCGAGAGCGAGGAAGGGTCAGGCTCGTTGTTCACCCTGCAGATCCCCCTGCCCGTCTCGCGCGACGCTTCGGTGGCCATTGCCAAGCCGCTGTCGATACTCGACGCGCATGGCCGGGAGCGCAGCATCCTGCTGGTCGAGGACAATCCGGTGAACCGCACGGTGGTGCAGGCCATGTTGCGTAATCTGGGGTGCGAGGTCGACATCGCTGTCGACGGTGCCGAAGCGGTGGCGAAGGCAAGCGCAGGCAATCACGCGCTGATTCTCATGGATTGCCGACTGCCGGTCATGGATGGCTATGAGGCCACCCGTCGAATCAGGCAACTTTCCGGGCTGGAACGAATCCCAATCATTGCCCTGACGGCCAACGCGTTACAGGGTGATCGGGACGCCTGTTTGCAGGCAGGGATGGATGATTACCTGCCCAAACCGTTCAAACATGCTGATTTACAGCAGGTTTTGCAGCGCTGGCTGTCCTTTGAAGCACCTGCGACTGGCGATAAATGTTAAATTGCGGCAGTCTTGGCATCCAGATCGGCCAGCAAAATCGGCTGAATGACAAAATTCAGTGTACAGGTGTACCTTGATTTCACCTGCGCTGTGACTTTCATTACAACGCAACAGTCTATGAGTAGGCTGCCGGACAGGGTCCTGGCGAAATTAGCGCCAGGACTGGCGTTCGGGCCAGTGGCGCCACAACCTGCCGCACAAGATTATTGAGGAGCTCGCATGACCAAACAACACGCCTTTACCCGGGAAGACCTGCTGCGCTGCAGTCGTGGCGAGCTGTTCGGCCCAGGTAATGCGCAACTGCCCGCCCCCAACATGCTGATGGTTGATCGCATCACGCACATCAGTGATGAGGGCGGCAAGTTCGGCAAAGGTGAGTTGGTCGCCGAACTGGATATCAATCCGGACCTGTGGTTCTTTGCCTGCCACTTCGAAGGTGATCCGGTCATGCCTGGATGCCTGGGCCTCGACGCCATGTGGCAGCTGGTTGGCTTCTATCTTGGCTGGCAGGGCAATCCCGGCCGTGGCCGTGCCCTGGGTTCAGGCGAAGTGAAGTTTTTCGGTCAGGTTCTGCCTACCGCCAAAAAAGTCACTTACAACATCCATATCAAGCGCGTCCTGAAGGGCAAGCTGAACCTGGCCATCGCCGACGGTTCAGTGAGTGTCGACGGTCGCGAAATCTATACCGCCGAAGGCCTCCGGGTCGGCGTGTTCACTTCCACTGAAAATTTCTAAGGGTACTCGCATGCGCCGCGTCGTTATCACTGGTCTGGGTATTGTTTCCTGCTTGGGCAATGACAAAGAGACCGTCACCGCTAACCTGCGTGCTAACCGCCCTGGCATCCGCTTCAACCCGGAATATGCCGAAATGGGTCTGCGCAGCCAGGTTTCCGGCTCCATCGACCTGAATCTGGAAGAATTGATCGATCGCAAGATCTTCCGCTTCGTCGGCCATGCGGCAGCCTATGCCTACCTGGCGATGAAAGACGCCATCACCGATTCGGGCCTGACCGACGAGCAGGTTTCCAACGTGCGTACCGGCCTGATCGCCGGCAGCGGCGGCGCCTCGACCCTGAACCAGATGGAAGCGCTGGATACCCTGCGTGAGAAAGGCGTCAAGCGCGTCGGCCCTTACCGCGTCACGCGAACAATGGGCAGCACCGTTTCGGCCTGCCTGGCCACGCCGTTCAAGATCAAGGGTGTGAACTACTCCATCTCGTCCGCCTGCGCCACCAGCGCACACTGCATCGGCAACGCTGTCGAGCAGATCCAGCTGGGCAAGCAGGACATCGTCTTTGCCGGTGGCGGCGAAGAAGAGCACTGGAGCCAGTCGTTCCTGTTCGACGCGATGGGCGCACTGTCCACCCAGTACAACGAAACCCCGGAAAAAGCCTCGCGTGCCTACGACGCCAAGCGTGACGGCTTCGTCATTGCCGGTGGTGGCGGCATGGTGGTGGTCGAAGAACTCGAACACGCCTTGGCGCGTGGCGCGAAGATCTACGCAGAAATCGTCGGTTACGGCGCGACCTCCGATGGCTACGACATGGTCGCACCCAGCGGTGAAGGTGCCATTCGTTGCATGAAGATGGCCTTGGGCGACATCGACTCCGGCGCCATTGACTACATCAACACCCACGGCACCTCGACCCCGGTCGGCGACGCCAAGGAAATGGAAGGTGTGCGCGAAGTATTCGGCGCCAACGCTCCGGCGATCAGCTCCACCAAGAGCCTGTCGGGCCACTCGCTAGGCGCCGCAGGTGTCCACGAAGCGATCTACTGCCTGCTGATGATGGAGAACAACTTCATCGCAGGTTCGGCCAACATCGAAGAGCTGGACCCGGTGGTTGCCGACATGCCGATCCTGCTCAAGACCCGCGAAGACGCCAAGCTCGATCTGGTCATGAGCAACAGCTTCGGTTTCGGTGGCACCAACGCCACGCTGGTATTGAAGCGCTGGGCAGGCAAGTAATACTGCTTTTGCCACAAACAAAGAAGGCGCCTTTCGAGGCGCCTTTTTTGTGGGTCGGAAAAACGTGGCTAGTGCTCTTCGGTATATCTGCGTGGACGATGGATCTTCAGAACACCGATCGTTCCTCACGCTCCAGCGTGGGAATGCAGTTCACGACGCTCTGCGTCGCAAGAGGACGCAGAGCGTCCAGACCGGCATGCCCACGGAACGGTAGTGTCATCCGGCATGCCTTAGGGGAAGATCGTTGTTCCTTCAGCCGAACACTTCTTTCAGCAAATCATGCATCGACTTGAACGCGCGTTTCGACACTTTGGCGTCGTACATCATCATGCCTGGCACGTTGGCGTGCGGATCGGTGAAGGAATGGAATGCGCCGCCATAGCTGTACAGCTGCCAGTCCACGCCAGCGGCGTTCATCTCGTCTTCGAAAGCTGGTAGTTGCTCTTTCGGCACCAATGGGTCAGAAGCGCCGTGCAGGACCAGCACCGAGCCTTTGATGTTTTTGGCGTCAGCCGGGTTGGGTGTGTCCAGCGTACCGTGGAAGGAGATCGCGGCTTTCAGTTCGGCACCGGTACGCGCAAGCTCCAGAGAGCAGCAGCCGCCGAAGCAGAAGCCGAAGGTTGCGATTTTGCTTGAGTCCAGAGACGCACCGCCCTGGCCCAACAACTGGTCGAGTCCTGCCTGCATACGCTTGCGCAGCAGGCCGCGATCGTTCTTGAGCGGCGTCATGGCAGCGCCCGCCTCGTCATTGTTACCGGGGCGAATCTGCTGACCATACAGGTCAGCCAGCAACACTACATAGCCCTGGGCTGCGACCGCTTTGGCAATGTCTTCGGCACCCTTGCTGACACCCATCCAGTTGGGCGCCATCAGCAGACCTGGCTGTGCAGCAGTAGCATTGGTGTCGTACACCAGACGGCTTTCATAAGGCTGACCATCAATCTGATAGATCACAGAACGAATTTCGATATTGCTGCTCATTACTGACTCCTGATCGTTGGAGAGATGAAGGACGTGTCGCGGGAAATGAAACAAAAAACCCGCCGAGGCGGGTTTCTTGTCAACCGGCTATCAAACCGACAGTTCTACCAGCAACTTGTTCAGACGGCGCACGTAAGCGGCCGGATCCTTGAGGCTGTCACCAGCGGCCAGTGCGGCCTGATCGAACAGGATGTGCGACAGATCGCCGAAGCGGTCTTCGCTCTGTTCGGCATCGAGCTTGCCGATCAATGGGTGGGCAGGGTTGAATTCGAAGATAGGCTTGGAGTCCGGCACCTTCTGACCGCTGGCTTCCAGAATCTGACGCATCTGCAGCCCCATATCCTGCTCGCCAATGGCCAGAATCGCAGGCGAATCGGTCAGACGATGGGAAACCCGCACTTCGCTCACCGAATCGCCCAGGGCGGCTTTCAGGCGTTCGATCAGGCCTTCCTTGTCCTTGGCGATCTCTTCCTGAGCCTTCTTGTCCTCTTCGGAGTCAAGATTGCCCAGATCCAGGTCACCACGCGCCACATCCACAAAGCCCTTGCCATCGAAGTCGCTCAGGTAGCTCATCAGCCACTCGTCGATACGATCGGTGAGCAACAGCACTTCGATGCCCTTCTTGCGGAAGACTTCAAGGTGCGGGCTGTTCTTGACCTGTGCGTAGGATTCGCCAGTGAGGTAGTAGATCTTGTCCTGACCTTCCTTGGCACGCGCCAGGTACTCGGCCAGAGAAACGCTCTGTTCGCCGCTGTCGTCGGACGTCGATGCGAAACGCAGCAGACCGGCGATTTTTTCCTTGTTGGCGAAGTCTTCTGCCGGACCTTCCTTGAGGACCTGACCGAAGTTTTTCCAGAAGCCTTTGTACTTCTCGGGCTCGTTTTTCGCCAGCTTCTCCAGCATGTCCAGCACGCGCTTGGTCAGCGCCGACTTCATCGAATCGATGATCGGGTCTTTCTGCAGAATTTCGCGGGAAACGTTCAGCGACAGGTCATTGGAGTCGACCACGCCCTTGACGAAGCGCATGTACAGCGGCAGGAACGACTCGGCCTGATCCATCACGAACACGCGCTGCACGTAGAGCTTGAGACCACGCGGTGCTTCACGCTGATACAGATCGAACGGCGCACGCGCAGGCACATACAACAGCGAGGTGTATTCCAGCTTGCCTTCGACCTTGTTATGGCTCCAGCTCAGCGGGTTCTCGTAGTCGTGTGCGACGTGCTTGTAGAACTCCTGATACTCCTCGTCCTTCACCTCGGTGCGCGGACGGGTCCAGAGTGCGCTGGCACGGTTGACGGTTTCCCACTCCAGCGCCGGTGCCTCCTCACCTTCGGCTGCCGGAGCCTGCTCTTTGGGCAGCTCGATCGGCAAGGCGATATGGTCGGAGTATTTCTTGATGATGTTACGCAGGCGGTAGCCGTCAGCGAATTCCTCTTCACCGTTTTTCAGGTGCAGAACAATACGGGTGCCACGATCAGCCTTGTCGACGGTGGCGACTTCGAACTCGCCTTCGCCCTTGGAAGACCAGTGCACGCCTTCGCTCGCTGGCGTGCCGGCACGACGGCTGAACACTTCGACCTGATCGGCAACGATGAACGCCGAGTAGAAGCCGACGCCGAACTGACCGATCAGGTGCGAGTCCTTCTTCTGGTCGCCCGACAGGTTTTTCATGAAATCAGCGGTGCCGGACTTGGCGATCGTGCCCAGGTGGGTGATCACGTCTTCACGGCTCATACCGATGCCGTTGTCTTCAAGCGTAACGGTCTTCGCGTCCTTGTCGAAGCTCACACGAATTTTCAGCTCCGCGCCGCCTTCCAGCAACTCGGGCATGGACAACGCTTCAAAACGCAATTTGTCGACCGCGTCAGACGCGTTCGAGATCAATTCGCGAAGGAAAATTTCCTTGTTGGAATACAGCGAATGGATCATGAGGTGCAGCAGTTGCTTTACCTCGGTCTGGAAGCCCAGGGTTTCCTTTTGAGTTTCCACACTCATAATCATCAAACTCCGATCTGGATGGTATAAGCCGTCACGGTCAGGCAGCAGCCTGTGTGACAGCGGGTAGTCATCAAGGTGGGGGCTGGGTCGGGGATTTCAAGAGCCAATGATGCCTGGAGCGTGTTTCGTGCTTCGGGCACGAGGCGAACCCGCCTGCTCGGAGCTCGCCGGAACGGCTGATGATCGGCGCGCTTTCATCAGCCTGTAACGACCGTGAAACGGCGCCCTCCATTATTGTCGTCACGGGTGGAACTTAACCCTCAGGAGCAGGCTCTTAGGCTCGTGAATAATCAATAAGGAGAAACACCCCATGCGTAAATCTTTAGCCTATGCCTTGATGCTTTCTGCCACCCTGGGCCTTGCCGCCTGTGACAAAAAGTCCGAAAACACTCAGCAAGATGCCAACAAGGCAGCTCAGCAGTCCCAGGAGTCGATGGAAAAGGCTCAGGAAAAAGTGAATGACGCGGCCAAGGAAAGCCAGGAAGCCGCTCAGAAGAACGCTGAAGCCGCTCAGCAGCGCACCAATGAAAACGCCGACAAGGCGCCAGAAGCAGCACCAGCCACCAAGTAAGGCTGACACGCTCGCAGAACTAAAAAGGCCCGCTTACAGCGGGCCTTTTCATGCAGCACGATTTTTCCTGCGCAATCGTCTAAAACCCGGCCTTCAAGCCAGCGCCTCGCTGCGCTTGCCCATGACCCTGTCCACCACCACTGCAACTGCCAGCGTGACAACAGCAGGCACCAGCCACGCAAGCCCCTGATCACCCAGCGGCAGATGGCTCAGAACATCGGGCAGCGCGTCGCCGAAACCGGCGCCCTTCAGCGCATCGATCAGGCCAAACACCAGCGAAACCAGCATCACAGGTGCCACCACACGTCCCTGGCTCTGCCAGAGCTCTTTGCAGAAGCTCAGCGCGACCAGAACGATGCACGGCGGATAAATCGCCGTGAGCACCGGAATCGAAAACTGGATCAGTTTGGTCAACCCGAGATTGGACACCAGCAGCGAGAACACGGCGAGGATGATCACCAGCGTTCTGTAGGACAGCGGCAGCACCTTGGCAAAGTATTCGGCGCAGGCACAGGTCAGGCCTACTGCAGTCACCAGGCACGCCAGGGAAATCAGCACGGCAAGAAAACCGCTGCCCAGCGAACCGAAGGTGTGCTGCACATACGCATGCAGAACCGCTGCGCCATTGCTGGCACCTGCGGCCACGGCGTGGCTGCCGGAGCCGAGGCGAAACAGGCTGACATACACCAGCGCCAGCCCGACCCCGGCGATCAGCACGGCAATGATCGCGTAGCGCGTGATCAGACGGGGCGATTCGACACCGCGCGAGCGGATCGCGTTGACGATGACGATACCGAAGACCAGCGCCCCCAGGGTATCCATGGTCAGGTAACCGTTGATGAAGCCCTGGGAAAACGGCGCTACGGCGTACGCCGGCTCCGCCTCCCCTATTCCGCCTGCCGGCAAGGCGAATGCCGCGATGCCCAGTACCGCCAGCGCGATGATCTTCAGCGGCGCCAGAAAGCGCCCGACGGTATCGAGCAGGCGCCCCGGGTACAGCGACACCCAGAACACCACCAGAAAATACACCAGACTGTAGAGGAACAACGCCATCGGGGTGTCGCCGGTCAGCGGCGCCAGGCCGACTTCGAACGAAACCGTGGCGGTACGCGGAGTGGCGAACAATGGACCGACCGCCAGATAGCAGACGGCAGCGAGCGCCCCGCCAGCGATCTTGCCAATCGGACTGCTCAGGGCATCCATCGCGCCGCCGACCCTGGCCAGAGCGATCACGGTAATGACCGGCAAGCCAACCGCGGTGACCAGAAAGCCCAGCGCCGCCATCCAGACATGCGGCCCGGCCTGCAGGCCCACTATAGGGGGGAAGATGATATTGCCAGCCCCGACGAACAGGGCAAATGTCATAAAACCGAGTGCCAGGATGTCCTGGCCTTTCAACACTTTCATTACGAGGGACCACACGGAATCGAAATAAGGGATGGGACGTCACCCATGAATGGGGCAGACGCAGCCCGTCGGCGTAAGACGTGGCAGTACCTTGCGAAACGCCCCTCGTGAGGGCAACGCAAAAACGGCGGACAGGGTAGCCAACTTCGCTCGAAAATGCACTGTCTCAGGGCGAGCCACCCGACGACGCACCCTTAACTGGCAGTTGCAAAAGCCGCTGTAAAACCAGAAATGCCTGACAGACCAGGCGTTTCCTAACGGATAGATTGGGCCTCCTCTCTATACCCGGCAGCTTATTTCCATGCCTGACATCACCCATCTGAGTGCGATACCCACGCCGACCCTGTACACGCCGCGCCTGGTCCTGCGGCCGTTGCAGCTTGAAGACGCTGCGGCGATGCAACACCTGTTCAACCAGTGGGAAGTGGTGCGTTATCTGACCCACCACGTGCCCTGGCCCTACCCTGACGGAGAAGCGCTGCGTTATATCCGCGAGGACGCCCTGCCAGCCATGCAGGACGGTGAAGAGTGGCACTGGTCGATTCGTCTTTGCGGCGAGCAGGATCATCTGATCGGTGCCGCGTGCATGATGGATGAGCCAGACAACAATCGCGGGTTCTGGCTCTCTCCACCCTATCAGGGGCTGGGCCTGATGTCGGAGGTGTGCGTGGCCATCGACCGTTTCTGGTTTGAAACCCTTAAACGTCCCGTTTTGCGTGTGGCAAAATCGGCCTTGAATGAAGCGTCGTGCCGACTGTCTCGGCGCGAAGGCATGCGCCTTGTGACCGTTCAGGAAGCGCAGTTTGTCTGCGGAACCACCCAAGAGCAAATATGGGAGTTGACCCGTCAGGAATGGCAGATGAATACCAATCGATAAAAGGAAACAGGACCAGGACGCCCCGCCGTCTTTTTCAGACGCCCAAACAAAAGCCACCCGAAGGTGGCTTTTGTCGATTACCCGAAAAGCAAGCGAGGCTTACTTGGTCGGCCAACCAGTCAGCTCGGCCAGGGCCTTGCCGATGTCTGCCAGGGAGCGCACGGTTTTCACGCCAGCGTCCTGCAGTGCAGCGAATTTCTCGTCTGCAGTACCTTTACCACCCGAGATGATTGCACCGGCATGGCCCATGCGCTTGCCCGGAGGCGCAGTCACACCAGCGATGTAGGAAACAACCGGCTTGGTCACGTGTGCCTTGATGTAGGCAGCCGCTTCTTCTTCAGCCGAACCGCCGATCTCACCGATCATGACGATCGCTTCGGTCTTCGGGTCTTCCTGGAATAGCTTCAGGATGTCGATGAAGTTCGAGCCCGGAATCGGGTCACCGCCGATACCAACACAGGTGGACTGACCGAAACCGGCGTCAGTGGTCTGCTTCACAGCTTCGTAAGTCAGGGTGCCGGAACGCGACACGATGCCTACCTTGCCTGGCAAGTGAATGTGACCTGGCATGATGCCGATCTTGCACTCGCCCGGAGTGATGACGCCTGGGCAGTTAGGACCGATCAGGACCACACCCAGCTCGTCGCACTTGACCTTGGCTTCCAGCATGTCGATGGTCGGGATGCCTTCGGTGATGCACACGATCAGCTTGATGCCGCCGAACGCTGCTTCAAGGATGGAATCCTTGCAGAAAGGAGCCGGAACGTAGATGACGCTGGCGGTTGCGCCAGTGGTGTCTACCGCTTCTTTCACAGTGTTGAACACGGGCAGGTTCAGGTGCGTGGTGCCGCCCTTGCCTGGTGTCACGCCGCCAACCATCTTGGTGCCGTAGGCAATGGCTTGCTCGGAGTGGAAGGTACCTTGCGAACCAGTGAAACCCTGGCAGATAACCTTGGTGTCTTTATTGATCAGGACGCTCATTACTTGCCCTCCGCGGCTTTGACAACTTGTTGAGCAGCGTCGGTCAGGCTGGTAGCAGCGATGATGTTCAAACCGCTTTCTGCCAGTACTTTAGCGCCCAGCTCAGCGTTGTTGCCTTCAAGGCGAACAACAACCGGGATTTTAACGCCGACTTCTTTCACTGCACCGATGATGCCTTCGGCAATCATGTCGCAACGAACGATGCCGCCGAAGATGTTGACCAGTACTGCAGCGACGTTGGCGTCGGACAGAATGATCTTGAACGCTTCGGTAACGCGTTCCTTGGTGGCACCGCCGCCAACGTCAAGGAAGTTTGCAGGCTTGCCGCCATGCAGGTTGACGATGTCCATGGTACCCATGGCCAGACCGGCACCGTTGACCATGCAGCCGATGTTGCCTTCCAGCGCAACGTAGTTCAGTTCGAACTTGGCGGCGTGAGCTTCGCGAGGATCGTCCTGCGAAGGATCGTGGAAGCCCTTCAGCTTTGGCTGACGGTACATGGCGTTGGCGTCGATGTTGATCTTGGCATCCAGGCAATGCAGATCGCCGTCAGCCTTGATCACCAGCGGGTTCACTTCCAGCAGTGCCAGGTCATGGTCCTGGAACAGCTTGGCCAGACCGGTAAAGATCTTGGCGAACTGGGTGACCTGCTTGCCTTCCAGACCCAGCTGGAAAGCCAGCTCGCGACCTTGGAACGGCTGAGCGCCAACCAGTGGATCGATGGTGGCCTTGAGAATCTTTTCAGGAGTGTCGTGAGCGATCTTCTCGATGTCCACGCCACCTTCGGTGGACGCCATGAACACGATACGACGGCTGGAACGATCGACCACAGCGCCCAGGTACAGCTCTTTGGCGATGTCGGTGCAGGACTCGACCAGGATCTTGGTCACTGGCTGACCGTTGGCGTCAGTCTGGTAAGTCACCAGGCGCTTGCCCAGCCACTGTTGAGCGAACGCTGCAGCGTCTTCTTTGCTGCGAACCAGCTTTACGCCGCCCGCTTTACCGCGACCACCTGCGTGAACCTGGGCTTTGACGACCCACTCGGTCCCGCCGATCTTGTCGCAGGCTTCTGCTGCTGCTTCCGGGGTGTCTACCGCGTAACCCTTGGATACTGGCAGGCCGTACTCAGCGAACAGCTGCTTACCCTGATACTCGTGAAGATTCATGCTTATTACCGTCTTCGTTTAGGTACTGCGCATTCGGTGCTGCACGTCGGCGTGCCGCACCACCTGTGACCGCTACTCCGGGTGGACTCCGCAAGTGCCGTGGGACACTCATGAAGCCGCCTGAGAGGTCGAGTCCGGCGCAGATTCCGCGGTAAGCCCTGCTTGCAAGGCCAACGACGGGCACTGCGCCGTGGTTTCTCTTGTTGTCTTAGCGTTTCTTGCGATTCTGGATATGAATGGCGCCGCCATTCACAGCCAGTGCAGCTTCATGCAGCGCTTCGGACAGGGTCGGGTGCGAGAAGACCATCATGCCGATGTCCTCTGCGCTGCTGCCGAATTCCATCGCGATTGCGCCCTGCTGTACCAGCTCTGCAGCGCTCGGGCCGATAACGTGAACACCCAGTACGCGATCGGTCTTGGCGTCGGCAATGATCTTGACGAAACCGCCGGTGTCGTTGGCTGCCATGGCACGGCCACTGGCTGCGAACGGGAACGTACCGACATTGACTTCAACGCCTTCGGCCTTGAGTGTCTGCTCGGTCTTGCCGACCCAGGCGATTTCCGGGTGGGTGTAGATAACCGACGGGATCAGGTTGTAGTTCATCTGGGCCTTGTGGCCCTTGATGCGCTCGACAACCATGATGCCCTCTTCCGAGGCCTTGTGCGCCAGCATCAGGCCGCGAACCACGTCACCGATGGCGTATACGCCCGGTACGCTGGTGGTGCAGTAGTCATCAACGTAGATGAAACCGCGCTCATCCAGATCCACTCCGCTGTCCGAAGCCAGCAGGTCGGTGGTCACAGGGCGACGGCCCACGGCAACGATCAGACGGTCGAAGGTGATCGACTGTTCGCCGGCAGCGTCGGTGTAGCTGACCACAACCTGTTCGCCTTCGACCTTGGAACCGGTCACGCGAGCGCCCAGTTTGATGTCCAGGCCCTGCTTGTTGAAGGTTTTCAGCGCTTCCTTGGAAACCGCTTCGTCAGCGGCCGGAATGAACTTCTCCAGCGCTTCCAGAACGGTGACCTGAGCACCCAGGCGAGCCCAGACAGAACCCAGCTCCAGACCGATCACGCCAGCGCCGATGACGCCCAGACGCTGTGGAACCTGCTGGAACTCAAGAGCACCGGTCGAATCGACGATGACTTTCTGGTCTACCGGAGCAGGCGGAATGTCGATAGGACGCGAGCCCGATGCCAGGATCACATGGTCCGCTTCGATGATTTCGACAGTACCGTCGGCAGCGGTCAGCTCGACCTTCTTGCCAGCCAGCAGTTTGCCGTGGCCCTGCAGAGTGGTCACGCCGTTGGCCTTGAACAGGCTGGCGACGCCGCCAGTCAGGCCTTTGACGATGGTCGACTTGCGGCCGATCATCGCTGGAACGTCGATGTTCAGTTCAGAGGTCGAGATGCCATGTACGCTGAAGCCATTCTTGGCTTCATAGAATTTCCAGGAGCTGTCGAGCAGTGCCTTGGAAGGAATGCAACCCACGTTCAGGCAGGTACCGCCGAGGGCCAGTTTGCCCTCCTTGTCCTGATACTTCTCGATGCAGGCAGTCTTGAGACCAAGTTGCGCAGCCTTGATGGCGGCAACATAACCGCCAGGGCCTGCGCCAATCACTACCACGTCGAATTTCTGGGACATAAAAAAGAATTCCTCTATAGCTGCGAGCTTTAACCTGCAAGCTGCAGACAGGTCTGTGATGCTTTACAGACGAGCGTTGCAGCCTGTTCATTAGATGTAATCTGCAAGACCCTGGCTGTGCGACAGACTGCGCTCTTGCGCAGCCTGTCATGTGCAGCCCGGGACTGCTTCATCAAATATCCAGCAGCAGACGAGCCGGATCTTCCAGCAGGTTCTTGATGGTCACGAGGAAGGTTACCGCTTCCTTGCCGTCGATCAAACGGTGATCGTACGACAACGCCAGATACATCATCGGGCGAATCACGACCTGACCATTGACCGCCATCGGACGCTGCAGAATGTTGTGCATACCCAGAATTGCAGCCTGTGGCGGGTTGACGATCGGCGTCGACATCATCGAACCGAAAGTACCACCATTGGTGATGGTGAACGTACCGCCGGTCATCTCGTCGATGGACAGTTTACCGTCGCGGGCTTTCTTGCCGAAGGTGGCGATGCCGCCTTCGATTTCAGCCAGGCTCATGTGCTCTGCATTACGCAGAACCGGTACGACCAGACCGCGATCGCTGGAAACCGCTACACCGACGTCGGCATAGCCGTGGTAAACGATATCGGAACCATCGATCGACGCGTTGACGGCCGGGAAGCGTTTCAGCGCCTCGGTGGCTGCCTTGACGAAGAACGACATGAAGCCCAGACGTACGCCGTTGTGCGACTTCTCGAACAGGTCCTTGTACTTCGAACGCAGCGCCATGACTTCGGTCATGTCGACTTCGTTGAACGTGGTCAGCATCGCCATGTTCGACTGAGCTTCGACCAGACGCTTGGCAACGGTTGCACGCACACGGGTCATCGGCACACGCTTCTCGGTGCGATCGCCAGCGGCGACGACAGGAGCAGCGGCGGCGGCAGGCTTGGCAGCAGGTGCAGCGGCCGGAGCGGATTTCTTCGCTTCAACGGCAGCAACCACGTCTTCCTTGGTGATACGGCCGTCTTTACCGGTGCCTTTGAGGCTGGCCAGGTTGATGCCGTTTTCTTCAGCCAGTTGACGCGCAGCAGGCGCAGCAATCGGGTCTTCTTCGCCAGCAGATGCAGCCGGTGCAGCGGCGGGTGCCGAAGCAGACGCCGAGGCAGGCGCAGCAGCAGGTGCCGGAGCAGCAGATGCTGTAGCACCGTCATTCAATGTCCCGAGCACTTCGTTGGACAGGACGATGGCGCCCTCTTCCTTGGTGATCGCGCCCATCACGCCGTCAGCTTCGGCCAGCACTTCGAGGACAACCTTGTCAGTCTCGATATCGACCAGCATTTCGTCACGCTTTACCGCATCGCCCTCTTTTTTGTACCACTTGGAAATGGTGCCGTCGGCAACGGATTCCGGGAAAGAGGGGGCTTTAATCTCGATAGCCATTATCTGTAATTCCTTAATTCGGTTTCTAATGCTCGAAGGCGTTAAACAGTGAAGGCATCTTGCAGCAGTTTTTCCTGCTGCTCGGCGTGCATCGATGCGTAACCACACGCTGGAGCGGCAGAAGCATCACGACCGGCGTACTCGAGAACGAGTTCACGTTTGTGGTTGCCCATGCTGCGACGCAGGTGGTGTTGACTGCTGTACCAGGCACCCTGGTTCATCGGCTCTTCCTGACACCAGACCACATGCTGCAGGTTGATGTAAGGCGCGATGGTTTCCATCAAATCATCTTCAGGGAACGGATACAGCTGCTCGAGGCGAACGATGGCGATGTCTTCACGCCCTTCGGCACGGCGTTTTTCCAGCAGGTCGTAGTAGACCTTGCCGCTGCACAGCACCAGACGCGTGACCTTGGCCGGATCGAGGGTATCGATTTCCGGAATGACGGTCTGGAACGAGCCTTCGGCCAGATCTTCCAGGGTCGAAACCGCCAGCTTGTGACGCAGCAGCGACTTCGGTGTCAGCACGATCAGCGGCTTGCGCAGCGGACGGATGACCTGACGACGCAACAAGTGATAGATCTGCGCCGGAGTCGTCGGTACGCACACCTGAATGTTGTGCTCGGCGCACAATTGCAGGTAACGCTCCAGACGGGCCGACGAGTGCTCTGGCCCCTGCCCTTCATAGCCATGTGGCAACAGCATGGTCAGACCGCACAGACGGCCCCACTTGTGCTCGCCGCTGGTGATGAACTGGTCGACAACCACTTGGGCACCGTTGGCGAAGTCGCCGAACTGGGCTTCCCAGATAACCAGCGCATCAGGCTGGGTGGTCGAATAGCCGTATTCGAATGCCAGTACAGCCTCTTCCGAAAGGAACGAGTCGTACAGGTCGAAACGTGGCTGACCGGAGTACAGATTCTGCAACGGGATATAGGTCCCGGCGTCTTTCTGGTTGTGCAGCACGGCGTGACGGTGCGAGAACGTACCGCGACCGATGTCCTGCCCCGTCATGCGGATCGGGTGACCTTCGAAGGCCAGTGTGGCGTACGCCATGGTTTCGGCGTAACCCCAGTTGATCGGCAAGCCACCGGCCTGCATCTTCTGGCGGTCTTCGTAGATCTTCTGAACCTGACGCTGCACGACGAAGCCTTCCGGCAGCTCCATGAGCTTGGCGGACAGTTCCTGCAGGGTCTTGAGATCGAAGCGGGTGTCGTGACGCGCAGTCCAGGCATGGCCCAGGTATGGACGCCAGTCGACGAACAATTCCTTGTTCGGCTCCTTGACCAGGCTTTTCACCACGTGCAGACCGTTGTCCAGCGCGCTGCGGTAGTCGTCGACCTTGGCCTGAACGCGGGCATCGTCGAGAACGCCGGCCTTGATCAGATGCTCGGCATACAGCTCGCGGGTGGTGCGCTGCTTGGTGATCTGCTGGTACATCAGAGGCTGGGTGCCGCTAGGCTCGTCAGCTTCGTTGTGACCACGGCGACGGTAGCAGACCAGGTCGATCACGATGTCACGCTTGAACTGCATGCGGTAATCGATGGCCAACTGTGTCACGAACATCACGGCTTCAGGATCGTCCCCATTAACATGGAGGATCGGTGCCTGGATCATCTTGGCAACGTCGGTGGCGTACTCGGTAGAACGCGAGTCCAGCGGGTTACTGATGGTGAAGCCCACCTGGTTGTTGATGACGATGTGGATCGTGCCGCCCGTCTTGAAGCCGCGAGTCTGCGACATCTGGAAGGTTTCCATGACCACGCCCTGGCCGGCAAAGGCCGCGTCGCCGTGGAGGGAAATCGGCAGAACCTTGTCGCCGTTCGGATCGTTGCGACGATCCTGACGCGCACGCACCGAACCCTCGACCACCGGAGACACGATCTCCAGGTGAGACGGGTTGAAGGCCATGGCGAGGTGAACCTCACCGCCTGCGGTCATGACGTTGGAAGAGAAGCCCTGGTGGTATTTGACGTCACCGGAACCCAGTTCCACTTTCTTCTTGCCTTCGAACTCGTCGAACAGGTCGCGAGGATTCTTGCCGAAGGTGTTCACCAGCACGTTGAGGCGGCCACGGTGGGCCATGCCGATCACGACTTCCTTGGTGCCATAGGACCCGGAACGCTGAATCAGCTCGTCGAGCATCGGAATCAGGCTTTCGCCGCCTTCCAGACCGAAACGCTTGGTGCCCGGGTATTTGGTGCCCAGGTATTTTTCGAGGCCTTCAGCTGCGGTAACACGCTCGAGCAGGTGGCTCTGAATGTCAGCCGAGAACACCGGACGGCCACGAACACTCTCGAGACGCTGCATGAACCAGTTGCGCTGCTCGGAATCCACGATGTGAGTGAACTCGGAGCCAATGGTGCGACAATATGTCTGCTGCAACGCTTCATGAATTTCGCGTAGGCTCGCTTCCTCTTTGCCGATGAACAGGTCGCCGGCACGGAAGGTCGTATCGAGATCGGCATTGGTCAAGCCGTAATGATTGATCGACAGATCCGCAGGCGCAGGGCGCTGCCACAGGCCCAGCGGATCGAGTTGGGCAGCCTGGTGGCCACGCATCCGATATGCCTGGATCAGTCGCAGCACTTCAACCTGCTTCTTCTCGTGTTCGCTGCTCACACTGCCGGCGGACACCGGTTGAGCGCGGCGCTGGTTTTTGGCCAGCAACACGAAATGATCGCGAATGGTCGAGTGCGATACATCAGTGGCAGAGCTGCCGTCTGCTGGCAACTTCTGAAAGTAGGTGCGCCATTCTTCTGGCACAGCGTTAGGGTCGTGCAGGTAAAGCTCATAGAGCTCTTCCACATAGGCAGCGTTACCACCGGATAGGTGGGCACTGTTCCACATGCGCTGCATCACGCTTTCTTGCATGCTTGGTCACCCTCGGTAAGGGGACACCACCGGCGAAGACACCAGAGCAATCCTGAAATAGTCGTGTGCAGCGACTGTATCAAGTCACCAGGGATCACGCAGATAGTCCGGGTACCAGCCCGGATGCCCCTGCTGGTCTCATTTCTTCAAAATAAGAGCCGCAGCTTTGCGAGCTACTGCTCAGGTTAAAACTACGGCGCCGGTTGAAGCCTGCGCCGTAGCCACTTCAGTACAACGGTGTAACAGATAAAGCGATAAATCAGACGCCGTTCTGCAACAACATGTTGCGTACGTGACCGATAGCCTTGGTTGGGTTAAGGCCCTTCGGACAGACGTTGACGCAGTTCATGATGCCGCGGCAGCGGAATACGCTGAACGGATCGTCAAGCGAAGCCAGACGCTCACTGGTGCGAGTATCACGGCTGTCAGCCAGGAAACGGTAGGCTTGCAGCAGTGCAGCAGGACCCAGGAACTTGTCGGGGTTCCACCAGAAGGACGGGCAGGAAGTCGAGCAGCAAGCGCACAGGATGCACTCGTACAGACCATCGAGCTTTTCGCGCTCTTCCGGCGTTTGCAGACGTTCGATTGCCGGGGCCGGCGTGTCGTTCTGCAGGAACGGCTTCACCTTCTCGTACTGCTTGTAGAAGATGCTCATATCGACGACCAGGTCACGGATAACCGGCAAACCAGGCAGCGGACGTACGATCAGCTTGTTCTTGGCAACGACAGCCGACAGCGGCGTGATGCAGGCCAGGCCGTTCTTGCCGTTGATGTTCATGCCGTCGGAACCGCACACGCCTTCACGGCACGAGCGACGATAAGAGAACCCTTGATCCTGTTCTTTGACCAGGGCGAGCACGTCCAGCACCATCAGGTCCTTGCCACCGGTATCGACCTGAAACTCCTGCATGAACGGCGCGGCGTCCTGCTCAGGGTTGTAACGATAAACACTGACTTGCAACATATCGGCCACCCCTTAATAAGTCCGAATCTTGGGTTCAAAAGTCGGAACAGTCTTCGGCGAGAAGTTCACGGCACGCTTGGTCACGCGCTTGTCACCCGGGAAATACAGGGTGTGGCACAACCAGTTCTCGTCGTCGCGATCTTCGAAGTCTTCGCGAGCGTGAGCGCCGCGGGACTCTTTACGATGCTCTGCGGCAATCGCCGTGGCTTCGGCAACTTCCAGCAGGTTTTGCAGTTCAAGCGCTTCGATACGGGCGGTGTTGAACGCCTGGCTCTTGTCGTTGATCTTGACGTTGGCGATACGCACGCGCAGATCAGCCAGCTGGGCAATACCCTTCTGCATGTATTCGCCAGTACGGAACACACCGAAGTAGTTCTGCATGCAGCTCTGCAGTTCTTTACGCAGCGACGCAACGTCTTCACCGGTGGTGCGCTCGTTCAGGCCGGCAAGGCGTGCGAGGGCAGCATCGATGTCGGACTCGGAAGCGCGTGCATAATCGACGCCCTCACGCAGAGCCTGCTCCAGGTGGATACCCGCAGCGCGGCCGAACACCACCAGATCGAGCAGCGAGTTGCCGCCCAGACGGTTGGCGCCGTGAACCGATACACAAGCCACTTCACCTACCGCGAACAGACCTGGAATGATCTGGTCGACGCCAGCCGCATCCTGAGTGATCGCCTGACCATGAATGTTGGTGGCAACGCCGCCCATCATGTAGTGGCAGGTCGGTACGACAGGAATCGGCGCGGTTGCAGGATCGACGTGAGCGAAGGTCTTGGACAGCTCCATGATGCCTGGCAGACGGCTGTGCAGCACTTCTTCGCCAAGGTGATCGAGCTTGAGCATCACGTGATCGCCATCGGGACCACAGCCGTTACCGGCAATGATTTCCTTGACCATGGAACGTGCCACAACGTCACGACCGGCAAGGTCCTTGGCGTTCGGAGCATAACGCTCCATGAAACGCTCACCGTGCTTGTTGATCAGGTAACCGCCTTCACCGCGACAACCTTCGGTGACCAGTACACCTGCGCCGGCAATACCGGTCGGGTGGAACTGCCACATTTCGATGTCCTGAACCGGCACACCGGCACGCAGCGCCATGCCGATACCGTCACCGGTATTGATCAGGGCGTTGGTGGTCGACGAGTAGATACGGCCTGCACCGCCAGTCGCCAGCACGGTTGCATTGGCGCGGATGTACGAGGTTTCGCCCGTCTCGATGCAGATCGCGATGATGCCGACAAAGGCGCCATCGTTGTTCTTCACCAGATCAACTGCATAGTATTCGTTGAGGAATACAGTGCCGGCCTTCAGGTTGGCCTGATACAGGGTGTGCAGCAGCGCGTGACCGGTACGGTCGGCGGCAGCGCAGGTACGGGCAGCCTGCCCGCCCTTGCCGAAGTCCTTGGACTGGCCACCGAACGGACGCTGGTAGATACGGCCCTGCTCGGTACGGGAGAACGGCAGGCCCATGTGCTCGAGCTCGAAGACCGCTTCCGGACCTACGGAACACATGTATTCGATAGCGTCCTGGTCACCGATGTAGTCGGAACCCTTGACGGTATCGTACATGTGCCAGCGCCAGTCATCGTTCGGATCGGCGGAAGCGATTGCACAGGTGATGCCACCCTGGGCGGATACGGTGTGCGAGCGAGTCGGGAAGACCTTGGTGACCACGGCAGTCTTGTGACCGCCCTGGGCGAGCTGCAGCGCAGCGCGCATGCCGGCACCGCCACCACCAATGATGATGGCGTCGAAAGAAAGCGCATTAATGTTAGCCATGGATCAGATACCCCAAAGAATCTGCACGCCCCAGACGAAGTAGGCGAACATCAGAACGCCGCATACCGCCTGGAACAGGAAACGTACTGCAGTGGCGGACTTGCCCAGCGCCATCGGCGTCAGGTAGTCGGTCGCGATGGTCCACATGCCGACCCAGGCGTGGGCGCCAAGGGCAACGAGGGCCAGGAGACTGAAGATACGCATTCCGTTGTGAGCGAACAGACCATGCCATTGGGCGTAGCTCAGACCCGGGTGAAAGACCATGTAACCGATCAGGAAAATGAAATAAGCCGCGAGCACGACTGCGGAAACACGCTGAGCCATCCAGTCATAGAGGCCCGAACGCGACAGGTTGGTGACGTTGGTTACCATATCCATACTCCCGCCAGAAGAATCAGAATCACGGAGACCGCGATAACGATTTTGGAGCCCAGCTTGCCGCCTTCAAGCGTCTCGCCTACCCCCGAGTCCATGATGAGGTGACGAATACCGGCCACCAGGTGGTACAGCAGGGCAGACAGAAGTCCCCAGATGATCAGCTTGGCCAGCGGACTGGTCATATACGCCTTGACTTCACCAAATCCCTCTTCGGAGGCCAGCGACTTGTCCATTGCATACAGCATGATTGCAATACCGACAAAGAGGATGACACCGGAGATGCGGTGAAGGATGGACGTGTAAGCGGTGACTGGGAGCTTGATGGTCCTTAGGTCTAGATTTACAGGTCGTTGGCTATTCACGGCTTTTTTTCACACTGAAGAGCCCCTAACAATCAGGGCAAGTTGTTGGGAAGTGCACTGGTCAGGTACCCACCACCCAGGAAGTGACGACCCCCTTGAAACAGGCCAAAAGCCTCTGGCGGTCGGACGCCGAGTATAGACAGTTAGGTCACTAATGACAACGCGCAGACGTACCGCCAATAGCGGATTGCGTTGCCGCGACAAAAGGCGTAAACGGCAGTAAACCGTCTGCAAAATCCACGGCCGAGCCCTTGCGGAACACGACTTTAGGCAAATTGACTTTAGAATTTATCTCACTATAGTGATGCGGGCCCTGCGTGGGGGGCCTGTCTGATGATTTGAAGCATAAATAGGAGGCCACATGGCTGACAAAAAAGCGCAGTTGATCATCGAGGGCGCTGCCCCCGTCGAGCTGCCAATTCTGACCGGTACAGTGGGTCCGGACGTGATCGACGTACGCGGCCTGACCGCCACCGGCCGCTTCACATTTGACCCTGGTTTCATGTCCACGGCCTCTTGCGATTCGAAGATCACCTACATCGATGGTGATAATGGCATTCTGCTACACCGCGGCTACCCGATCGAACAACTGGCCGAGCAGTCCGACTACCTCGAAACCTGCTACCTGCTGCTCAACGGTGAACTGCCCACCGCCGAGCAGAAAGCCCAGTTCGTGGCCGTGGTCAAGAACCACACGATGGTTCACGAACAGCTCAAGACCTTTTTCAACGGTTTCCGCCGCGACGCCCACCCGATGGCCGTCATGTGTGGCGTAGTCGGCGCCCTGTCAGCGTTCTACCACGACTCGCTGGACATCAATAACCCGCAGCACCGCGAGATTTCCGCGGTACGCCTGGTCGCCAAGATGCCGACCCTGGCAGCGATGGTCTACAAGTACTCCATGGGTCAACCCATGATGTACCCGCGTAACGACCTCAGCTACGCGGAAAACTTCCTGCACATGATGTTCAACACCCCGTGCGAGATCAAACCGATCAGCCCGGTGCTGGCCAAGGCGATGGACAAGATCTTCATCCTTCACGCCGATCACGAGCAGAACGCTTCGACCTCCACCGTGCGTATGGCAGGCTCTTCAGGGGCCAACCCGTTCGCCTGTATCGCAGCCGGTATCGCAGCGCTCTGGGGCCCTGCCCACGGCGGCGCCAACGAAGCGGTACTGACCATGCTCGATGAAATCGGCGATGTGTCGAACATCGACACGTTCATTGCCAAGGCCAAGGACAAGAACGATCCGTTCAAGCTCATGGGCTTCGGTCACCGCGTGTACAAGAACCGTGACCCGCGCGCCACCGTAATGAAGCAGACCTGCGACGAAGTGCTGAAAGAGCTGGGCATCACCAACGATCCTCAACTCGAACTGGCCATGCGCCTCGAAGAGATCGCCCTGACCGATCCGTACTTCATCGAGCGCTCGCTGTACCCGAACGTCGACTTCTATTCGGGCATCATCCTCAAGGCCATCGGCATTCCGACCAGCATGTTCACCGTGATCTTCGCCCTGGCGCGGACTGTCGGCTGGATCTCGCACTGGAAGGAAATGCTCTCCAGCCCTTACAAGATCGGTCGCCCTCGTCAGCTGTACACCGGCAACGTGCAACGCGACATCGTCGCCCTGCAAGACCGAAAGTAAGCGCCACGCGCAAAAAAAGGGCTGCCATTGGCAGCCCTTCTTTGTGCGCGCTATCCAGTGCGGATCATTTGCTTTGCGCGGCACGCTCCCTGAGCGCTTTCAAGGTGTTGTACGGTGCATCGACAACGAACTTGTTGGCCAGCATCGACGGCACACTGCCACCCGGCTCGGTGTGAACCTGATAGGTCACTTCAGTCTGGTTCGGCCCCTTCGGCACCATTTTCCAGAAGCCTTTGACCTCGGTCACCCGCACATAGCCCTTCTCCTCGGGGATATACGAAGGCTGCTCTTCGAGGTTACGGGTAACACTCCCGTCAGCACCTTCCTGAGTGGTGATCAACAACACGGAATCGCGAGGCGTCACCGGCCAGGGCGTATTGAACTGGCTGTAGGTCCAGGTCTTGTTGCCTTCGTGCTTGAGCACTTTCTGCAACTTGCACTCATGAATCCAGGCGCAGGCCCCCGTGACATCCTCCTGAAGCGCACGCAACTTGCTCACGCTGGCATTGATCAGCGCAATGCCCTGATACGCCTTGTAATCCGAACCAGGCACGTCGCTCAACGAAACCTTGATGCCATCCTGATTCTTGACCTCTTTCCACTCTTCAGCCTGCGCCGTTCCGGCAAGCATTACAGTGAAACCACAAGCAACAGCCATGCGATACAGCGGACCCATTGTTTTATTCCTTGTTTTGAAGTTCCGAAGAAGCATTTGTGCTCGAAAACACTTTTTCAGGCCACAGCAGTGGCTTTTTCCCACCAACCGATCAAGCGAATGGCATCCGCCTGGTCGGCACCGCAGACATCCTCTGCCGCCTTGAACTGACTGCACACCGCGGGCCGCTCAGCCCTGCCGAACAAGGCGCACAAAAACTCGACCGACAGATGCAGACAGCGCTCGCCAGCAGGCTTTCCGTCAGGCATACCGGGTATGGGAGACGTGATGGAAGGCGCTATGCAGCACGCGCCACAACCGGAACGGCAGTCCATGACCACACACCCTTGTTTGAAAATTGAAAAAGAGAAAGGATATTAACCGTCAAAACGTCTGTTTGAAAACGCCGTATCGGACGACAGGCAGGACTTACTGCTTGAATTTGAAGTCCAGCGCAGCGCCTTCTACATCGCGACGGTTGTCATTACGCATCTGCAATTGCATTTCGTTGGTCAGCAATCGCCCCTCGAGCTCAAACGGGCCGGGGTTCGCAGAATCGCCCTTGTCGCTGAACATCTGCGGCAATATCGGCTTGCGCTTGTTGGTAATCACCTTGGCAGGCGGGTCGAGCTCCTTGACTAGCTCGGGAGGCAGGCTCAGGTCCAGCTTGGGTGCTTTGATTCGCACATCCTTGACGCTGGCGGTCTTGGCATCCTTGGCGTTCTTGCGCTTGCTCGCAGGTGCCTTGGCTGCCGCAACCCTGGAGGAGGCTTTTTCGGAAGTCGCCGATTTGACGCTCTGAGGTGCTGCAGGTTCTGATTTTTCCTTTCCGACCACCACAGGTACGACTGGCACGCCCGGCATCAGCTGATGCATGGTGTCCGGCGCCTTGATTTGCTTGGCATCGGTGGCGACTGCCTGCGCAGGTGCCTCAGTCTTCAGATGCACCTCGGGCGATACCGGCGCGGTGATGACCGCCTCGGTCTTGGGTTTGGGCACAGAGGTATCCGGAGCGTCACAACCACTCAGAAGTACGACGACAAGCAATCCGAGACAGCGAAAAACATTCATAGGCAAAAAGTCAGGCAAGACAGTGGCAAAAAGCCGGAAAGAAACACATGCTGTCCTTTTGAGGCCAACCTGACAAGACAAGAGTTCCGAAGAATTGACAAATATCTTTGCCAATCAATAAGCCTGAACAGCCTCCTGACATAACTGCTTGGCCAGAATCCCCAATGTCATCAATGCGCGCTCGGCTTCCTTGTTCCATTTCATGCCGCAATTCAAACGAATACAGTGGTTGAACTGCTCGGTATTGCTGAAAATCAGCCCGGGCGCGATGCTGATGCCCTGCTCGAGCGCACGCACGTGCAATTCCTGGGTATTGACCCTGCCCGGCAGACTGACCCACAGGATAAAGCCCCCTGCGGGACGACTCATTTGAGTGCCTTCGGGGAAGAACTGCTGCACCGCCAGCTGGTAGGCACTGAGGTTCTTGCGGTATTCAAGACGAATGAAACGCAGGTGCCGATCGTAGCCGCCGTTTTCGAGGTAAGCCGCGACGGCCATTTGCGTCACGCTGCACGCCGAGTGAGTACTGAAGGTCTGCAGGCGCTGAATTTCCGCCTGGTATTTGCCGGCTATCATCCAGCCGATGCGCACACCCGGTGACAAAGTCTTTGAGAAGCTCGAGCAGTAAATCACCCTCCCCAGCCGGTCGAAGGCCTTGAGCGCCTTGGTCCGCCCTACTTCGAACATCAACTCGCCGTAGACGTCATCCTCAACCACCTGAATATCGAAATCCGAGGTCAGCCGCAGCAGGTTTTTCTGTCGCTCCTCCGGCATGGTACCGCCCAGTGGATTGCTCAGCCGCGAGGTCAGTACCAGGGCCTTGATGGACCACTGATTGGCCGCCAGCTGCAAGGCTTCAAGACTGATGCCGGTGGCCGGATCACTTGGGATTTCGATGACTTTCAAACCCAGCAGGTCGGCAAGTTGCAGCAACCCGTAATAGGCTGGCGATTCGGCGGCTATCAGATCGCCGGGCCGGGTCAGCACCCGCAGCGCCATCTGCAGCGCATCCACGCAGCCGTGAGTGATCACCACCTCAGACGGGTCGACCACCACGCCGGCGTCGCGCATGCGGATGGCGACCTGCCTGCGCAAGGGTTCGAAGCCAGGGCTGAACATGTAACTGAAGGCCCGCGGGCTGTGAAAACGCGTGACCTTGGCCAGTTGCTGATGCAGCGCGCGCACCGGCAGGTAATCCACATGAGGCACCGCAGCCCCGAGGGCGAACACACCTTCGCGGCGGGACTCTTCGAGCACCTGCTGGATAATGCTGCTGCGCGTGACCAGGCCGGGCCGCTCGACCCGAGCGATATCTGGGGTCGAAGCCGTCAGCGCGGGCGTTTGATGGACGTAGTAGCCGGACTGGGGCCGTGCGCGGATCAGCCCCTGGTCTTCAAGGTTCGCGTAAGCCTGCAATACAGTGGCATGGCTGACGTTGAGCTGCGAACTCATTTTGCGGACGGACGGCACCCGCTCGCCTGGCTGATACACACCACGACGGATGTCTTCGGCCAACTGCTGAGCGATACGCTGGTAGAGCAAGAGATTGGTCATGACACAGCCTCAAAAGACCGGTGATTTATTATTTTTGAAAATACAGATGCGTAATAACCGGCACAGATCGGAAGTGTACGGGAACAGTTTGAAATCAGGCCAGCATTGATGATTGCTGAGTGAAAATAAACGCGGGCAGAAACGCCATAATCAATGTGATTAAAGACAAAAAAGCCCGAGGCCGTTTCCGGCGTCGGGCTTTTCATCGGCTTTTTATCAGCGAGCTGCGCCCAGCTGACCTTTTTCGTCCGAGAAAACGATCTCGACACGCCTGTTTTGCGCACGGCCCCGCTCGGAGGTATTGGCATTCACAGGAAACTCCTGCCCATAGCCTTCGACGTGGATACGCTTTTCATCGATACCCAGGTCCATCAGCACGTCAGCAACGGCCTGTGCCCGGTCTTTCGAGAGTTTCAGGTTCTCCTGACGATCGCCCGTGCTGTCGGTATAACCTTCGATCCGGACCACTCGGCGCGGGTTGATCTGCAGAAACTGCACAACCTTGAGAATGGTACGGCTGGCGGAGTTTTTCAGCTCGGCATGCCCGGCGTCGAACAGCACATCACCCAGGGTCATGACCAGGCCGCGGTCGGTTTCGGTGGTGGCCAGGCTGAGGATCTGATCCTCCAGCCAACGGCCCTGCTGCTGGGCGCTGGCCAGCTTGGCTTCACGCAGTGCCAGCTGCATACGCTGACGCTCCATGTCCATTTTTGCCAGACGCTCCTGACTCAGCATCAGGTTGCTGTGCTCACGCGCGATTTCGCTGTAACGGCTGCTGAGGTAGGCGTAGTGAGCGACATCGGCACCGCTCCCCAGGTAGCTGGACAGACGCTCGGCGCGGGCCAGCGACTCACCCGCGCGAATGACATCTTTGGGCGCACTGCGCAGCACATCGGTATCTTCCTTGACCTTCTGGAAGTCGGCACTGGCCTGCTGCAAGGCCTGGCCGCTGTCCTTGTGACCGGCACAACCGTAAAGGCCAGCCGACCCTAGCAACAGACACACACTCAGGACACGGGGAATACGGTTCATTGCGCCTCCCCCAGCTGCTTGCGCAAGCGATTGAGGCGGGTATTCAACTGATTGACCTGCTCCTGGCTCTTGAGGGTCAGCACTCGCGCTTCGGCCAGGCGCGCATCAAGTTCGGCCTGCTCGGCTTTCATGCGCGCGTCCTTGTAGGCGTGGATTGCCATGGAGGCGCGGGCTTCGGCGAATCCGGCCTGGGCGACTTCCATCTCGGGTTGATCGTCACTGGCGCCGACCGCCTTGGCCTGCTCCAGCGCCTGCTCGGTCAGTTTGAACTGCTCGGTTGGTACCGGATCACTGGCGCAACCGGCCAGCGTGGCGATTGCCATGACGGCAATTGAAAAACGAATACTCACAAAAACATCCCTACTTGTTGGGTGCGCTGGCGCTGGCAGGTTGCAGCAGTTGGGCTTTCCACAACTCCAGGTTGTGCCTGATGACATCGCCCGCAAGGCCAGAGGCGGCCGATTCTGTCATCTTTTTCGCCAGCTGTCCGCGCAACCATGGTTCATTGCAAGCCGAGTTGAACGACAAGGCCAGATAAAAACCCGGCGTATCGACCGGTAGAGGCTGCGCTATCAGGTCTTTGGAAAGCCCCAGGGTCTGCACCATGACCAGACCGGCATAACGCCCGGCAAGCACGTAATCCACCTCACCCAAGGCCAGCTTCTGGAACGCGGGCGTAAGTGCAGGCACCCTCTCCAGGGTCAGACTCTGTCTGGCCAGCGCATCAAAGGATGGCGTCAGGCGGGTCTTTTCCGACATGGCGCCGGGATGACCCTGCAGCTCGCTGACGGCATTGAACGGCACACTGTGATCGTGACGCGTCCAGACCATGATTTCGTTCTGCACGATCGGCGGATGAATGTAATCCAGCGCTTCGAGTTGTGCCGCGTTCAACGGCGCGTCAGCCAGCAGGTCCATGCGCCCGGTGCGCACCTCTTCGAGTGCCTGACTGCGCTTGCCGCCATACAGAAACTCAACCTTGATACCCAGCTCGCCCGCTGCCTGAGTCAGCAGATCGGCATTGGCGCCCATCAGGTGACGCGGGTCCTGGGGATCACGCCACAGATAAGGCGGCGCGTCCGGGCTGCCGGTCACGATCAGACGCTCGCACTTGCCTGCGGCGAAGACCAGCGTCGGCATCGCGATCAGCCCGAAGAGAAGCGAAGACAGCAGCCGGGAATGCACCATGAAAAGTCCTTTCGATACCCAATAAAAAACCCGTTCGATCCGGGCAGGCGCACCGCAAACCGCCGGTGCGCGAACCCCGAATGGAACGGGTTCTCTTTATAGTGGAAGCGCGTGGCTTAAACCAGCTTCTCCAGCTCAGGGATGGCTTCGAACAAGTCAGCCACCAGACCGTAATCGGCGACCTGGAAGATCGGCGCCTCTTCATCCTTGTTGATCGCAACGATCACCTTGGAATCCTTCATACCGGCCAGATGCTGAATGGCACCGGAAATACCGACCGCGATGTACAGCTGGGGAGCAACGATCTTGCCGGTCTGACCGACCTGCATGTCGTTGGGTACGAAACCGGCATCGACCGCAGCACGGGAAGCGCCCACTGCCGCACCGAGCTTGTCGGCCAGCGTGTACAGGTGCCTGAAGTTGTCACCGTTCTGCATGCCGCGACCACCGGAAACGACGATCTTCGCTGCTGTCAGCTCCGGACGATCGGATTTGGCCAGCTCTTCACCGACGAAGCTAGACTTGCCGGCATCGTGAGCAGCCGAAACCGCTTCAACAGCGGCCGAGCCACCCTCTGCAGCCACCGGGTCGAAGCCGGTGGCACGTACGGTGATGACCTTGACCGCAGCCGTCGACTGCACGGTGGCGATGGCGTTACCGGCGTAGATCGGACGCGTGAAGGTGTCGGCGGAAACCACCGAAACGATCTCGGAGATCTGATCGACATCCAACTGAGCGGCGACGCGCGGCAGGATGTTCTTGCCATTGGACGTTGCCGCGGCCAGAACATGGCTATGGCCCGCAGCCAGCTCCACGACCAGCGGTGCGATGTTTTCAGGCAGTTGGTGCGCGTAGGCTTCGTGATCGGCCACCAGGACCTTGGTCACACCGGCAATTTTGGCGGCTGCGTCGGCAACGGCGCTCACGCCGGAACCGGCCACCAGCAAATGAATGTCACCGCCGATCTTCTGGGCAGCAGCAAGGGTGTTGAGCGTAGCCGGGGCTACGGTCGCATTGTCGTGTTCAGCGATAACCAGGATCGTCATTTAGATTACCTTCGCTTCGTTTTTCAGTTTCTCGACCAGTTCAGCCACCGACTTGACCTTGATGCCGGCGCTGCGTGCAGCCGGCGCTTCGACCTTGAGGGTCTTGTTGGTCGAGGCCGTGGAAACGCCCAGTGCATCCGGGGTCAGCACTTCGAGCGGCTTCTTCTTGGCCTTCATGATGTTGGGCAGCGAAGCGTAGCGTGGCTCGTTCAGACGCAGGTCCGTGGTCACGATGGCTGGCAGGCTCAGGGAAACAGTCTGCAGGCCGCCGTCGATTTCACGGGTTACGGCGACCTTGTCACCGGTCACTTCAACCTTGGATGCGAACGTACCCTGCGGGTAGCCGCTCAACGCAGCCAGCATCTGGCCGGTCTGGTTGTTATCACTGTCGATGGCCTGTTTGCCAAGGATCACCAGTTGTGGCTGCTCCTTGTCGACCACGGCCTTGAGCAGCTTGGCCACGGCCAGAGAAGTCAGTTCCTCGGCGGACTCGACCAGCACGGCACGGTCGGCACCCAGTGCCAGGGCGGTACGCAGTTGTTCCTGAGCGGTGGTCGGGCCGATGGTGACGACGACGATTTCGGTGGCTACACCCTTCTCTTTAAGACGAACCGCCTCTTCAACGGCGATTTCGCAGAACGGGTTCATGGACATTTTGACGTTGGCAAGATCGACGCCGGAGTTGTCCGCCTTGACGCGAACCTTGACGTTGTAGTCGACCACTCGTTTGACAGCTACAAGAACCTTCATGGATTCCTCACTCTCCGGTGAAAAGAAGTCGCCCGGCGGCACCAGGCGATCGATATGTGTCCTCAACAAGCAATCGCTATGCGTGCAGGCCATTCGGACGGCTTTAAAAAGCCATATAAAAGCCGGGAGTCACCCGTCAAGCAGCGGCTGGGTGTGTAAAATGCGCCGTGCGACGTTGACCTGTTGCCTGCAGCGCGTCTGCCTGATGCCTTTTGAGAGATTGCCCGCAATCCGGGAACCTCGTTTCAGCCTACGGCAAACGCAAAACCGCCCGTATATTGACCGCAACGCCTTTTCCGGTCAATACGCCAAATCGGCCAGTTCCGAGTCTGGTGTCTTTGATTTATCTGGCCTGCGGCCGATTCAAACAAACGTTTGTATTGGACCCGCGCAGTGGTGTAGATATAATGCGAACCATTAAAAGACGGGGCGGTTCAATACCTCCATGCGTCGGCCTGCAGCGACTAAAAAAGCAGTGCCCATAAAAACACCGTGAGCCTTGAGAGTAGGAGATAGCCTGTGGAACGCGAATACATGGAATTCGACGTCGTTATCGTCGGAGCCGGCCCGTCCGGGCTTTCTGCCGCTTGCCGCCTTAAACAGAAGGCCGCTGAAGCTGGCCAGGAAATCAGCGTCTGCGTGGTGGAAAAAGGCTCCGAAGTCGGTGCACACATCCTCTCCGGTGCCGTGTTCGAGCCCCGCGCACTGAATGAACTGTTCCCCAACTGGCAGGAACTGGGCGCTCCGCTCAACACGCCGGTCAAGCGCGACGACATCTACGTGCTGCGCGATGCCGAAAAAGCTCAGAAAATACCGGACTTTTTCGTCCCCAAGACCATGCACAACCATGGCAACTACATCATCTCGCTGGGCAACCTGTGCCGCTGGCTGGCGCAGCAGGCTGAAAACCTCGGTGTCGAAATCTATCCGGGCTTTGCCGCACAGGAAGCGCTGTTCGACGAAAACGGCGTGGTACGCGGCATCGTCACCGGCGACCTGGGTGTCGACCGCGAAGGCAATCCGAAGGAAGGCCTGTACACCCCCGGCATGGAACTGCGCGCCAAGTACACGCTGTTCGCCGAAGGCTGCCGTGGTCACATCGGCAAGCAGCTGCTCAAGCGCTTCAAGCTCGACGACGAAGCCGACGTGCAGCATTACGCTATCGGCCTCAAGGAAATCTGGGAAGTCGACCCGGCAAAACATGAACAGGGGCTGGTGGTTCACACCGCAGGCTGGCCGCTGAACGATGACAATCCGGGCGGCTCGTTCCTTTACCACCTGGAAAACAATCAGGTCGTGGTCGGCCTGATCATCGACCTGTCCTACAGCAATCCGTACCTCTCGCCGTTCGACGAATTCCAGCGCTACAAGCATCACCCGGTCGTCAAGCAGTACCTGGAAGGCGGCAAGCGCATCAGCTACGGTGCCCGCGCGATTGCCAAGGGCGGCTTGAACTCCCTGCCGAAGATGGTCTTCCCAGGCGGCGCGCTGATCGGCTGCGATCTGGGCACGCTGAATTTTGCCAAGATCAAGGGCAGCCATACGGCCATGAAGTCAGGCATGCTGGCTGCCGATTCTGTAGCCGACGCGCTGCTCGCCGGCAAGGAAGGCGGCGACGTGCTGAACTCCTACGTGGACGCCTTCAAGGCCAGCTGGCTGCATGAAGAACTGTTCGCCAGCCGTAACTTTGGCGTGGCGATCCACAAGTACGGCGCGATCAAGGGCGGCGCATTCAACTTCATCGATCAGAACATTTTCGGTGGCAAGCTGCCGTTCACGCTGCACGACACCAAGCCGGACTACGCCTGCCTAAAGCTCGCAGCCGACTCGAAGAAGATCGATTACCCGAAACCCGACGGCAAGCTCAGCTTCGACAAGCTCAGTTCAGTATTCCTCTCCAGCACCAACCATGAAGAGGAACAACCCTGCCACCTGAAGCTGACCGATCCGAGCATCCCGATCAGCAAGAACCTGCCGCTGTATGACGAGCCGGCTCAGCGTTATTGCCCGGCTGGCGTGTATGAAGTCATCACCAAGGAAGACGGCGAGAAACGCTTCCAGATCAACGCGCAGAACTGCGTGCACTGCAAGACCTGCGACATCAAGGACCCGTCGCAGAACATCACCTGGGTGGCACCGGAAGGCGCTGGCGGCCCGACCTACCCGAATATGTAACGGTCGCAGCAAGCCTCAACAGAAAAAGCCCCTTTCGGGGCTTTTTTTCATTCAGGCGGGGACACGCAGGTTGCTGCTCTCCTCCCCCGGGCTGCGCTCGAAATAGCGCTTGTATTCACGACTGAACTGCGACGCGCTTTGATAGCCGACCTTCAACGCGACCTGCGCCACCCCCAGGCCCTCGGCCACCAGCAATTGCTGAGCCTTGAGCAGGCGCAGACGCTTGAGGTACTGCACCGGCGACAACAGCGTGCTGCGCTTGAAATGCTCATGAAAGGTCGACGTGCTCATGTTCGCGCAACTGGCCAGCGTGTCGACGTTCAACGCGTGGTCATAATGCTCATGCAGGTAGGTCACGGCCGAGGCAATTCGTGCGAACTGCCCCTGCTGTTCGACCAGCGCACGCAACACCCCCGACTGCGGTCCGCGCAGCGCGGTGTACAGCACCTCGCGAATCCGTGCCTGGCCCATGGCCTGACACTCCAGCGGATCATGCAGACAACGCAGCAGACGCTCGACACTGTCGCGCATGGTGTTGTCGATGCGCACCGAGGTCATGGACTCCGGCGTCTGCACCTGACTCTCGTGCCCGGTGACCGGGCCCATCGCCTGCACCAGCTCACCGAGCAATACGCGGTCGATGGCCACTGAAACGCCGTAAAGCGGCTTTTCCGGAGTGGCGAAGGTTTCGCACTTGAATGGCACAGAGAGCGCCTGAATCAGGTAATGCCCGGTGCCGTATTCGAACGTGCGCGGCCCCAGGCACGCGACCTTGCTGCCCTGCACCACAATCATCAGGCTCGGCTCGTAGATCTGCGGGCTGCTGGCGACGTAACCAAACGCCGAAAGCACGCGGACCTCCGGCAACGGCGTAGCGACAAACCCCGGACGCACCGCCAGCGGCTGGATCAGGGAAACGAGGGTGGCATTGCCATCCGGCACAACAGATGAGGTCATGGGCACAGCCTGACAGAGAAACAGACAGCCGTATCATCGCAGATTTGCGCCTCAGCGCCGACCCTGAAATATCAGGCCGGAGGAATAGGCATGAAACACGGAGGATTCACCATAGCCGCGAAGGGCCCGTATCAGGACAATGGTTCGCCTCTCTTCCGTTACATCTTGCGAGGTCAAACATGTACACAGCTATCGGTTACGCCGCACAGTCAGCTACCGCTCCCCTCGCCCCGATGACCTTCGAACGTCGCGCTCTGCGTGCCGACGACGTTGCCATCGAAATCCTTTATTGCGGCGTCTGCCACTCTGATATTCACCAGGCACGCAACGAATGGGGCATCGCCGTCTACCCGCTGATGCCGGGCCACGAAATTGTCGGTCGCGTCACTGCCACCGGCAGCAGTGCAACCCAGTACCAGGTCGGTGACATGGTCGGTGTCGGCTGCATGGTCGATTCGTGCCGCGAATGCTCGGCCTGCAAGTCGGACCTCGAGCAGTACTGCCTGGAAGGCCCGACCATGACTTACGCAACGCCGGACCGCGTGGACGGCAGCAACACCATGGGCGGTTACTCGAACAGCATCGTGGTCGCCGAGCACTTCGTCGTGCGCGTCCCGGAAAAACTCGACCCTGCCGCTGCTGCGCCTATTCTCTGCGCAGGTATCACCACCTATTCGCCGCTCAAGCACTACGGCGTCAAGGCGGGCGACAAGGTCGGCATTCTGGGCATGGGCGGTCTGGGCCACATGGGCATCAAGTTCGCCAAGGCCATGGGCGCTGAAGTGACCCTGTTCACCCGCTCCGCCGCCAAGGCTCAGGAAGCACATCGTCAAGGCGCCGATCATGTGATCGTGTCCACCGACGCTGAACAGATGAAGGCTGCTGCAGGGCACTTCGACTTCCTGCTCGACACCATTCCGGTGCAGCACGACCTGAACCCCTACCTGGAAACCCTGCGTTTCGACGGCGCACACATCCTGGTCGGCCTGATCGAGCCGATCGAGCCGCCAGTACACGCAGCCAATCTGGTGATGAGCCGTCGCGTGCTGGCTGGTTCGTTGATCGGCGGTATCGCGGAAACTCAGGAAGTACTGGATTTCTGCGCCGAGAACGACATCACCTGCGACATCGAAATGCTCGATATCCGCAACATCAACGAAGCCTACGAGCGCATGCTGGCCGGTGACGTGAAGTACCGCTTCGTAATCGACATGGCCACGCTGAAGGCCTGATCGACTGCCGATCAGCCGCCGAGATCGGCCGAGAGTTCCGCTGCGATGGTTTTGATCAGCGGAACCAGCTCGGCCATCTTCTCCAGCGGCATGTAGGGCACGGTACTGGCGACACTGATGCCGGCAACGATCTGTTTGCTGGCATCACGTACCGGCGCTGCGACACAACGTATCGACGGTTCGTTGTCCTCCAGATCGAATGCATACCCTCCTTCTACGTACTCCTCCCGCCGTTCCTTAAGCTGCTCCCAGGTTTGCTGCTCATGAGCAGGCCATAGCGGATGTCTGCCTGTGCTCGGCATGCTGATGTCATACAGCCGTTGCCACTCGGACTGAGCACTGTCCAGCAGCAGCGCCTTGCCGATACCGGTGCGTACCAGCGGCATCCGATGCCCGACCCGCGAACGCATTTCCGGCCCATTGCGACCGGGATTCTTGTGCAGATAGAGCACGTCGTCCCCTTCCCGTACTGCCAGATGCACGGTATCGCCGGTCAGCTCGGACAAGCGATCCAGATACGGCCGGGCCAGCATCGCCAGGGGCACCTCTTCACGCGCCTGAAACCCCAGCTCGATCAGTTTCGGCCCAAGCAGATAGCCCACCTGAGGAACGATGCGCAGGTAACGCGCCTCGACCAGGCAACTGGCCAGACGGTGCGTGGTGCTGCGCGTGGTGCCGATCAGCCGGGCGATCTCCTTGAGGTCCCGTGCGCCACCGGCAACCGCCTGCACCACCCCCAGCCCGCGCAGCAAGGTCTGAGTCCCGGTGGGTACGGAATCCTTGCCGGTAATCTTTTCAGGGGTGGTCGAATCGTTGTGCATGAGAGGCCTTGCTCGGATCAAAAGGGTTCGGATCGAAAACCGGCGGCATTATCGCCGCCTGCGTCCGGATGCGTCGACATCAGAGCTCGATACGCTCCACTTTTCCTACCAGCAGGATGTACGACAGCGCGCCCAGCAGCGCCAGGACCGAAATGTAAGTGATGGCAGGCGCGAACGAGTCTCCCGACGCCAGAAAGCCAATCACGATCGGGGTGGCGATGGCAGAAAGGTTGCCGATGAAATTGAACGTGCCACCGGTCAGGCCCAGCAGGCGCGCCGGTGCCAGGGTCGAGACCAGCGACCAGGTAATCGACGCCAGACCGTTGCCGAAGAACGCCAGCGCCAGAAAGGTGATCACCAGCGGCGTAGAGTCGACAAAGTTGGCACCGATGATCGAGGTCGAGATCAGCAGCCCGGCAATGATCGGCAACTTGCGTGCAAAGCCTACGCTATGCCCGCGGCGGATCAGCCAGTCGGAGAAGAAGCCCGAGCACAGCACACCGACAAATGCGGCGAGGAACGGCAACGACGCCAGCAGGCCGGACTTGATGAAGTCCATGCCCCGGTATTTCACCAGGTAGGTCGGGAACCATGTCAGAAAAAACCACAGCGTCGAGTTCAGGCAGAACTGCCCCAGGTAGATGCCCCACAGCTTGCGCTTGCTCAACACAATGCCCAGGTCCAGCCAGCTGAACGCCTGCTTCTGTTTTTCGACGTCCTTCTGGATGTCCACCAGCCCGCCGCCCGCCTGAATCAGCTCGATTTCCTGCTGATTGACGCCTTTGAAATCACGTGGCTCGCGATACACCGTGTACCAGATCAGCGCCCACAGCACGCCGACCCCACCGGTGGCGACAAACACCATGTGCCAGCCGTAGTGCGCCTGCAACCAGGCCAGTACCGGGGTCAGAAATGCCAGGCCGACGAACTGCCCGGAGGTGTAGACGCCGATGGCGGTGGCTCGCTCGCGCTCGGGAAACCAGGTGGTGACCACGCGACTATTGATCGGATAGGCAGGTGCTTCCAGCGCACCGACCGCCATGCGCAGTACGAACAGGGCGATGAAGCTGGCGGCGAAGCCGAGCATGATGGTCGCGATGGACCACAGCAGCAGGGCTGCGGTATAGAGAATGCGCGGCGGCACGCGGTCCACCAGCCAGCCCCCGGGCAGTTGCATGGCGGCGTAGGTCCAGCCGAACGCGGAAAAGATCAGCCCGACATGCACCGGATCAAGGCCCAGTTCGGAGGTCAGCGCTGGTGCGGCAATCGACAGGTTGCTGCGGTCCAGGTAGTTGATCACTACGGTGATGAACAGCAGCACCATGATAAAGAAACGTTTGCGGGACGGCGTCACCAGGGATGCCGCACCCTCCAGAGTTCGAGTGCGCATGGAATGTAGCCTCTTGTTGGATTTATTGAGGTCTGTGTTTCGATATAACCGAGCTGAAGGCACGCCGATTCTCGTTCCCACGCAGAGCGCTCATCGTTATACGCAAGTGCGCTTTGGATTCTGGCCGAAGGCCGTAAGAGCGAACTTGTTCGCGAAGACAATTGTTCAAACGAAACATTTTCAGAGAACATGTCGGCCTGTTCGCGAACAAGTTCGCTCCTACGCCCTGCGGGCAGAAGCCTGAACGCCCATTTTCCAGGCTCTTCAGGACTTATGTATGGCGATGAGCGCAGAGCGCCTAAACGATGGTTAGCGGATTTGCTGTTCTACCACTCCGCAAAACTGCCATCCGCATGACGCCAGATCGGGTTGCGCCAGCGGTGGCCGATGGCGGCGCGTTCGATGACGTACTCTTCGTTGATCTCGATGCCCAGGCCGGGGCCGTTGGGGATCTTGACCATGCCTTTGTCGTAGTCGAAGACTTCCGGGTGCTTGACATAATCGAGCAGGTCGTTGCTTTCGTTGTAGTGGATACCCAGGCTCTGCTCCTGGATGAAGGCGTTGTAGCAAACCGCGTCCAGCTGGAGGCACGCCGCCAGCGCGATAGGCCCCAGCGGGCAGTGCAACGCCAGTGCGACGTCGTAGGCTTCAGCCATGTTGGCGATCTTGCGGGTTTCGGTAATGCCACCGGCGTGTGAGGCATCCGGCTGGATGATGTCGACGTAGCCTTCGCTCAATACGCGCTTGAAGTCCCAGCGCGAGAACAGCCGCTCGCCCAGCGCAATCGGCGTACTGGTCAGCGGCGCCAGTTCCTTCAGTGCTTCATAGTTCTCGCTGAGCACCGGCTCTTCGATGAACATCAGCTTGTACGGGTCCAGCTCTTTCATCAGCACCTTGGCCATCGGCTTGTGGACCCGGCCGTGGAAGTCCACACCAATGCCGACATTCGGCCCCACGGCATCACGCACAGCGGCCACGTTGGCCAGCGCCAGGTCGACCTTGTCGAAAGTGTCGAGAAACTGCAGCTCTTCGGTGCCATTCATCTTCACCGCCGTAAAACCGCGCTCCACCGCGTCCTTGGCGGCGCGCGCCGTGTCGGCGGGCCGATCACCGCCGATCCACGAGTAGACGCGAATCTTGTCACGCACCTGACCGCCGAGCAGATCACTGACCGACACACCCAGCGCCTTGCCCTTGATGTCCCACAACGCCTGATCGATGCCGGCCAGCGCACTCATGTGAATCGCGCCGCCGCGGTAGAAGCCGCCGCGGTACAGCACGGTCCAGATGTCTTCAATGTTGCGCGGGTCTTTGCCGATCAGGTAATCGGACAGCTCTTCCACCGCGGCGGCGACGGTATGCGCGCGGCCTTCGACCACTGGCTCGCCCCAGCCGACAACGCCCTCGTCAGTCTCGACCTTGAGGAAGCACCAGCGCGGCGGAACGATGAACGTGGTGAGTTTGGTGATTTTCATGGGTGCGGTTTCTCTTGTTGATTCTCTTATTGGATAGCGGCTACTGCACGGCGGCGTCTGCCGGGTCGATCAGTCTGCAAGCGCTGCACTGTGCTGCTTCCAGGCCGCCACATAGGCCTGAGCACGCGCGGTGACGTCTGCGACGCTCATGCCGGGTTTGAACAGCCCCGAGCCCAGACCAAAACCCTTCACGCCGGCGTCGAGAAATACCTTCATGTTGTCCGGCGAAATCCCACCGACCGGCAGCAGGATCGTGCCCTTGGGCAGGACCGCCAGCCACGCCTTGACCACTGCAGGCGACATCTGCTCGGCAGGAAACAGCTTGAGCACATCGGCGCCTTCGGCCAGTGCCGCAAAAGCTTCGGTCGGCGTTGCGACCCCTGGCGACAGGAACAGCCCGGCCGCCTTGGCCGCACGCAGTACCTTGGCGTCACTGTGCGGCATGACGATCACCTGCCCGCCAGCATCCTTGACCTGAGTCACCTGCTCAGCGGTGAGCACGGTGCCAGCACCGATCAGGCAATCGGCAGGCAATTGCTGACGCAACAGGCGGATGCTGTCGAACGGTTGCGGGGAGTTGAGCGGCACTTCGATGACCCGAAACCCCGCTTCGTACAGCGCATCGCCCACGGCAGGCGCTTCTTCGGGACGCAGGCCGCGCAAAATCGCGACCAGACCATTTTCTTTCAATGCTTGCTTGAGCATGTCAAACCTCTCGAATGTGTTGGGACGAGCGGCGCGCGATCAGACCGGCCTGAACGGCGACCTGCCACAGGCCACGCTCGGTCGCCTGCTCGGCCAATGTCACCCCGGGAAAGCCACAAACGGCCAGCCCGCGTGCATAGCGCGTGCACAGCGAATCGCTGCCGATGAGGATCACCGCAGGCAATTGTTCGTGGTTGTGCAGATGCAGCCTGGCGATGGCGCCCAGTTCATGGCCGATCAACAGTCCGGAAAGATAGTCAGGTTGCGCACCGGCAGCCAACTGCCCGGTCAGGCCGAGCGTTCGCGTGCTGAAAATGGTCGACAGCGGCCCCGCGGAGCCCGCGTCAGACAGGGCAATCGACAAGCCGCGGTCAAACGCCTGCTCATCGAACGCCTCGGCAGGCTGCATGGTGCGTCCGAGAATGGTGTGGGCGCAGAGCGCGGCGTAGACCTCGCCGGTCATGAAGGTATCGAAGTGAACGATGCGACCGCGCTCTACCTGCACCCATTTGGAGTGGCTGCCCGGTAGACCGATCAGCAGAGGCTGGCTGCCCTGCCCTTCTTCGAGCCCTGCCAGCACACCCAGCACCTGGGTTTCTTCGCCACGCATGACGTTGGGCAGGGTCGAGCGCTGCAGGACGCCGGGGATGATGTGTACCGTCACGCCGCGCACGCCGCGCACGCTGCGTACCGTCTGCAACGCTGCGCTCAGTTCGTTGACGCTGGCCGGCGTTTCCCGGTAAGCCGCCTCGCGCCAGCCCTGCGCGCTGCCGACCATGCCGCAGGCAATCACCTGCAGATCCGGCTGGGCATCGAGCCAGTCGCCGCACGCCTGGTCAAAGGCCAGTTCGAAACCGTCACTGCAGAACTGCCCCGCGATCAGCCGCGGCGTGGTTGGCAACTGCATGATGCCCGCGCTCAATGCGCGCTGTTCCAGTACCTGGCCATGTTCGCCAAGTCGATAAGCACGAAGTGAGGTTGTCCCCCAATCGAGCGCGATCAATTGCGCCTGCATTGCGTCACCTGTTGTTTTTTTGGAAGTGAGTGCAGGACGACTATAAACCTGTTGTTACACTTATCTCAATATGTAAATTTCAATCCCATATATAGGGACAAAGGGCGATCAATCAAAAGTATCAGGCATTAAAAAACCCGCCTCCCTTTCGGAAAGCGGGTTTGCTGTGAAACCGAAGTCTCAACGCTCCAGCAGGATTCTCAGCATGCGACGCAGCGGCTCCGCAGCGCCCCACAACAGCTGGTCACCCACGGTGAAAGCGCCCAGGTACTGCGAACCCATGTTCAGCTTGCGCAGACGCCCCACCGGAATGCTCATGGTGCCGGTCACCGCCGTCGGGCTCAGCTCGTGCATGCTGGCTTCGCGGTTGTTCGGCACCAGTTTGACCCACGGGTTGTGCTGGCTGATCAAGCCTTCGATGTCCGCAATCGGCACATCCTTGTTCAGCTTGATGGTCAGCGCCTGGCTATGGCAGCGCATGGCACCGATGCGCACGCAGATGCCGTCCACCGGGATCGGGCTCTTGAAGCGACCGAGGATCTTGTTGGTCTCGGCCTGGCCTTTCCACTCTTCGCGGCTCTGGCCGTTTGGCAGCGCCTTGTCGATCCAAGGGATCAGGCTGCCCGCCAGCGGCACGCCGAAGTTCTCGGTAGGGAACGACTCGCTGCGCATGGCTTCAGCCACCTTGCGGTCGATGTCCAGAATGGCGCTGGCCGGATTGGCCAGATCATCGGCCACCGAAGCATGCACCGCGCCCATTTGCCGGATCAGCTCACGCATGTTCTGCGCGCCGGCGCCGGAGGCCGCCTGATAGGTCATGACGTTCATCCACTCGACCAGACCGGCATCGAACAGACCACCCAGGCCCATCAGCATCAGGCTGACGGTGCAGTTGCCACCGATATAGTTCTTGGTGCCCGCGTCCAGTTGCTGGTCGATGACCTTGCGGTTCACCGGGTCCAGCACGATGACCGCGTCATCCTGCATGCGCAGGCTGGACGCCGCATCGATCCAGTAACCCTGCCAGCCGGCTTCGCGCAGCTTGGGGAACACCTCATTGGTGTAGTCGCCACCCTGGCAGGTCAGCACCACGTCCAGGGTTTTCAGCTCGTCGATGCTGTAGGCATCTTTCAGGGGCGCAACATCCTTGCCCACCGAAGGCGCCTGGCCACCGACATTGGAAGTAGTGAAGAACACCGGCTCAATGAGATCGAAGTCCTGCCCTTCCCGCATCCGCTGCATGAGCACGGAACCGACCATGCCACGCCAACCGATCAGACCTACACGTTTCATCGCAACTACACCTTGAATAAAAGTGGGACCGCCGCTCTGCGCGTACACAGCAGGCGGCGGGCCAGAGAGATTACAGATTCCGCAGCGCGGCGACTACCGCATCGCCCATTTCCTGCGTACCGACTTTGACGTTGCCTTCCGACCAGATGTCGCCGGTGCGGATACCCTGATCCAGAACCAGGCTGACAGCCTTTTCGATAGCGTCGGCTGCATCGGTCAGATTGAAGCTGTAACGCAGCATCATCGACACCGACAGAATGGTCGCCAACGGGTTGGCAATGCCTTTGCCGGCGATGTCCGGCGCCGAGCCGTGACATGGCTCGTACATGCCCTTGTTGGCCGTGTCCAGCGAGGCCGACGGCAGCATGCCGATGGAGCCGGTGAGCATCGACGCCTGATCGGAAAGAATGTCGCCGAACAGGTTGTCGGTCACGATCACATCGAACTGTTTGGGTGCACGCACCAGTTGCATGGCAGCGTTGTCGACGTACATGTGGCTCAGTTCGACTTCAGGGTAATCCTTGGCAACCTGCTCGACGATTTCGCGCCACAGCTGGCTGGACGCCAGAACGTTGGCCTTGTCCACCGAGCAGAGCTTCTTGCCACGCACCATGGCCATGTCGAAACCGACTTTGGCAATGCGGCGGATCTCGCTTTCGCTGTACGGCAGCGTGTCGTAGGCCTGACGCTCGCCATTATCCAGCACGCGCGTGCCGCGTGGCGCGCCGAAATAAATGCCACCGGTCAACTCGCGAACGATCAGGATATCCAGGCCGGCGACGATTTCCGGCTTCAGGCTCGACGCATCGGCCAGTTGCGGATAAAGGATCGCCGGACGCAGGTTGCCGAACAGGCCCAGTTGCGAACGGATTTTCAGCAGACCGCGCTCAGGACGGATGTCGCGCTCGATGGTGTCCCATTTCGGGCCACCGACGGCGCCGAGCAGCACGGCATCGGCCGCACGGGCACGCTCCAGGGTTTCATCGGCCAGCGGCACGCCGTGTTTGTCGATGGCCGCGCCGCCGATCACGTCGTGGGTCAATTCAAAGCCCAGTTGATACTTTTCGTTGGCCAGTTCCAGCACCTTGACCGCTTCGGTCATGATTTCCGGACCAATACCATCACCTGGGAGAATCAGAATCTGCTTGCTCATAACATCCTCGATTTTGTGCATCGGCGTCTTTGACAACGCCTGCTTGAAACGCTCAATACCACAGAAAATTTAGCGTCCGGCCAAAACACTTTTGCCAGCAAGGCGCAATTACACCTTACTGGCAAACATGCATCCGCTGTCGATCAATCAACCGATCAGTCGCGGAACAACCACGGCTGGCTGGCGCGGTGCCTGCTCTCGAAACCGGCAATGGCCTCGGCGTCCATCAGCGTCAGGCCAATGTCGTCCAGACCATTGAGCAGGCAATGCTTGCGGAACGCATCGATTTCAAAGCTCAGCACCTTGCCATCCGGGCGGGTCACGGTCTGCGCCTGCAGATCGATACTCAACTGATAACCGGGCTCGGCTTCCACCTGCTTGAACAGTTGATCGACGTCTTCCTCGGACAGGATGATCGGCAACAAGCCGTTCTTGAAGCTGTTGTTGAAGAAGATGTCCGCGTAGCTCGGCGCAATGATTGCCCAGAAACCGTACTCTTCCAGTGCCCACGGCGCGTGTTCGCGGCTCGAGCCGCAGCCGAAGTTTTCCCGGGCCAACAACACACTGGCACCTTGGTAACGCTCGTGGTTGAGGACGAAATCATGGTTCAGCGGACGCTTGGAATTGTCCTGATACGGCTGCCCCACGTCCAGATAACGCCATTCATCGAACAGGTTCGGGCCGAAGCCGGTGCGCTTGATCGACTTGAGAAACTGCTTGGGAATGATCTGGTCAGTATCGACGTTGGCACGATCCAGAGGAGCGACCAGGCCATGGTGCTGGGTAAAGGCTTTCATACGGGACTCCTCAGTGCTGGATCAGGTCGCGAACATCGATGAAACGGCCATTCACCGCAGCGGCAGCGGCCATCGCCGGGCTCACCAGATGCGTGCGGCCACCGGCCCCCTGACGACCTTCGAAGTTACGGTTGGAGGTCGACGCGCAGTGCTCGCCGGAACCCAGGCGGTCCGGGTTCATCGCCAGGCACATGGAGCAGCCCGGTTCACGCCATTCAAAGCCGGCTTCGATGAACACCTTGTCCAGCCCCTCCTTCTCGGCCTGCGCCTTGATCAGCCCCGAGCCTGGCACCACGATGGCCTGCTTGATGGTTGAAGCCACCTTGCGACCTTTGGCAACGTCCGCAGCGGCGCGCAAGTCTTCGATGCGCGAGTTGGTGCAGGAACCGATGAAGACCCGGTCCAGCTGGATATCGGTAATCGGCTGATTGGCTTTCAGGCCCATGTACTTGAGCGCACGCTCGATGGAGCCACGCTTGACCAGATCCGGCTCTTGCGCAGGGTCCGGCACGTTCTGATCGACCGCCAGGACCATTTCCGGCGAGGTGCCCCAACTGACCTGCGGCTTGATCTGTGCGGCGTCCAGCTTGACCACGGTATCGAACACAGCGTCCGGGTCGGACACCAGGTCCTTCCAGGCTTCGACAGCGAGGTCCCACTCCGCGCCCTTGGGTGCGAACGGTCGGCCTTTGACGTACTCGACGGTCTTCTCGTCGGTGGCCACCATGCCAACCCGCGCGCCCGCTTCGATGGACATGTTGCAGATGGTCATGCGCCCTTCGATCGACAGGTCGCGAATCGCGCTGCCGGCGAATTCGATGGCGTAACCGTTACCGCCTGCGGTGCCGATCTTGCCGATCACCGCCAGTACGATGTCCTTGGCCGTCACGCCGAACGGCAATTGCCCTTCGACCGAGACCAGCATGTTCTTCATTTTCTTGGCGACCAGGCACTGAGTGGCCAGCACGTGCTCGACCTCGGAAGTGCCGATGCCGTGGGCCAGCGCACCGAACGCGCCGTGGGTAGAGGTGTGCGAGTCGCCGCAGACCACACTCATGCCTGGCAGGGTTGCGCCCTGCTCCGGGCCGATCACGTGGACGATGCCCTGGCGCGGGTCATTCATCTTGAATTCGGTGATGCCGTACTCGTCGCAGTTGTCGTCGAGGGTCTGCACCTGCAAGCGCGACACCTGATCCTCGATGGCACCGATGCCACCCTTGCGTTCCGCGGTGGTCGGCACGTTATGGTCAGGCGTGGCGATGATCGAGTCGATCCGCCACGGCTTGCGCTTCGCCAGCCGCAGACCTTCGAACGCCTGCGGCGAGGTCACTTCGTGGATGATATGACGGTCAATGTAGATCAGCGCCGAACCGTCGTCGCGCTGTTTGACCAAATGCGAATCCCAGAGCTTGTCGTAGAGCGTTTTCCCGGCCATCGGACGTACTTCCTCATCAGCTTCTTTCTATGCCTTGGGCAATCGTGGCGATGACCCTTTGGCTTGTGCGGTCATCCTATGGAATATGCTTAAATAACTCAAATTCATAATTTTCATACTTTGGATAACCAACTGGAATCTGACCATGGACCTGGCCAACCTCAATGCCTTTATCGCCATCGCCGAGACCGGTAGCTTCTCCGGTGCAGGCGAACGCCTTTACCTGACCCAACCAGCCATCAGCAAGCGCATTGCCGGACTGGAGTTGCAACTCAACGTGCGCCTGTTCGATCGCCTGGGCCGCGAAGTCAGTCTGACCGAGGCCGGACGCGCCCTGCTGCCGCGCGCCTACCAGATTCTCAACGTGCTGGATGACACCCGCCGGGCACTGACCAACCTGACCGGGGAAGTCACCGGGCGACTGACTCTGGCGACCAGCCATCACATCGGCCTGCACCGTTTGCCACCGATATTGCGGGCCTTTACCCGCACTTATCCGAAGGTTGCACTGGACATTCAGTTCCTGGATTCGGAAATCGCTTATGAAGAAATTCTTCACGGGCGCGCCGAGTTGGCAGTCATTACACTGGCGCCCGAGCCGCATGCACTGATCCGCGCCGTGCCCGTCTGGGACGATCCGCTGGATTTCGTCGCTGCACCCGAGCACCCGCTGGCCAACAGCGGCCCGATGAAGCTGGAGGATATTGTGCGCTATCCGGCGGTATTTCCCGGCGGTAACACGTTTACCCATCACATTGTCAGCGGCTTGTGCGAGGCCCAGGGCCTCAAGCCCAACATCGCCATGAGCACCAACTATATGGAGACCATCAAGATGATGGTTTCCATCGGCCTGGCCTGGAGCGTTCTGCCGCGCACCATGCTCGACGAGCAGGTGGCGCGCATTCCGCTGCCGGGCGTGCAGCTCAATCGCCAGCTAGGCTACATCCTGCACACCGAACGCACGCTATCGAATGCGGCACGGGCATTCATGAAACTGCTCGATGCGCAGACACAGTGAATAGAGGCTGCAGGCCGCAGACAGATCACTCTGGCGGCTCCATCGATCAAAGGCTCGGATACCATGCCCAACCCACCGGATAACGCCGCGCCGAAAGCCACCGCACAGACGGCCTCTGCCAGGCTGCCGCTGACGGACGCAGAGCGGGCCCTGCAGGAAACCCGTGATCGCCTGGAGCTGGCGCTGGACCTGGCGCAAATGGGCACCTGGGATCTGGATATCGTCCGCAACCGGCTGCAGGCTTCGGCACGCGCGGCGCTGTTGCACGGCATGCCGGCACGGCTCTTCGACGAGTCTGGCGGGCAGTTCTTCGGCAGCCTGCCTGCCGAAGAGCGCCGTCGAATGCGCGCGATCTATGCCGTGGCACTCGAAACCGGGCAGGACTGCCTGCAAGTCACCTACCGGTTCAAGTTGAAAAACGGAGCGTCACGCCTGCTTGAAGGCCGCGCGCGGATTTACCGGGATGAACAGGGCCAGCCCGTCAGGCTGTCCGGCACGCTCATGGACATTACTCAACAGTGCGCGCAGATCGCTCTGGAGGCCAGCGAGGAAAAATTTGCCAAGGCGTTTCATTCAAGCCCCGACTCGATCACCATCACTGAAATCGACTCGGGCCGCTATGTCGAGGTCAACGATGGTTTTACTCGCCTGACCGGTTTCAGCGCGCAGGAAGTGCTCGGCCGTACAGCGCACGAGGTCGGTATCTGGACCGACACCTTGCAGCGCGAACACATGCTTGAAGAACTGCGCCAGAAAGGCCGCGTGCATCACCGGGAAATGGACGGTCGAGACAAGCATGGCGCACCGCTGGTGCTGGATATATCGGTCGAGTTCATTACCTTGAACAACACCGCCTGCCTGTTGATGAACGCCCGCGACATCGGCGCGCTTAAAAATGCCCAGGCGCAGATTCAGCACCTGGCTTATCACGACCCGCTGACCGGGCTGCCCAACCGCGCACTGCTGCTCGACCGTCTGAGCCAGCAAGTGTCGCTGCTTCAGCACCAGAACCTGCGCGGCGCCCTGCTGTTTCTCGATCTGGACCATTTCAAGCACATCAATGACTCGCTTGGCCACCCGGTGGGCGACAGCGTTCTGAGCATCATCGCCGCGCGCCTTGAAGCCAGCGTGCGCCAGGAAGACACCGTAGCCCGCTTGGGCGGCGACGAATTCGTGGTGTTGATCTGTGGCCTGGAAGGCTCGCAGGACGAGGTCACCCGGCAAGTGCGGGAGCTGGCCGACAACCTGCGCAACCTGCTGGCCGAACCGATGTTTCTCGACGGCCATCGTCTGCAGGTCACCCCGAGCATCGGCGTGGTGCTGATTCCGGATGATGGGTTGACCCCGGCCGATCTGCTCAAGCGTGCCGATATTGCCCTGTATCGGGCCAAGGATTGCGGGCGCAACGCTTCACAGTTTTTCCATGTGTCCATGCAACAGGCCGTCAGCCAGCGTCTGCGCCTGGAAAATGACTTGCGCCTGGCCCTGACCCGCAACGAATTTCACCTGCACTTCCAGGCCCAGGTCGACTGTCGCAACGAATACATCACCGGGGCCGAGGCCCTGCTGCGCTGGCAACACCCCGAATACGGCTTGCTGGCGCCTGATCAGTTCGTGCAGATACTTGAAGAAAGCGGCATGATTCTGGAGGTCGGCAGCCATATTCTGAACGAAGCCTGCAAAACCGGAGGCCTGCTGTTAAGGCAGGGGCTGATCCCGGAAAACAGATTTCTGATGGGCGTCAATATCAGCCCGCGGCAGTTTCTCCAGCACGATTTCATCGAGCGCGTGGAGCGCAGCCTGACCCTGAATCAGTTGCCTGCGTCCATGCTCAAGCTGGAAATCACCGAAGGTATCGTCATCCAGAACCTGGACGACACCATCCTCAAGATGCTCAGCTTAAAGGCGCTGGGCGTCAGCTTTGCGATGGATGATTTCGGCACCGGCTATTCGTCCCTGACCTATCTCAAGCGCTTGCCGGTGGATACGCTGAAGATCGACCAGTCCTTCGTCCAGGATGCCACCAGCGACCCCAATGACGCAGAAATCATCCGCGCCATCGTCGCCATGGCGCAGAGCCTCAACCTGAACGTGATCGCGGAAGGCGTGGAAACCTCGGAGCAGTTGGCATTTCTGGAAAAAGTCGGCTGCTACACCTATCAAGGCTATCTGTTCAGCGAGCCGCTGCCAGGCCCGCAGTTCGAGTCATTGCTGCAGCTCAAGCGGCCTGCGCAGCAAACCGCACATCAGGACTAAAAAAGAAGGCGCCCCGCAGGCGCCTTCTCTGTTACATACCGCTGACTCAACCTCACCTGACGGATCAGTTTTCCAGCGCTTTCTGGCTATTGAGCGGAATACGCTTTGGTTTCGCTTCTTCCGGCACGTTGCGCACCAGGTCGATATTCAGCAGGCCGTGAGACAGATCGGCCCCTTTGACTTCGATATTGTCCGCCAGCCTGAATGACAGCTTGAATTCACGCCGGGCAATACCCTGATGCAGATACGTCACGTTTTCGGCTTCTTGCTCGCGCTTGTTGCCGATCACGGTCAGCACGCCTTTTTCAACCTGCAACTCGAGATCCTGCTCTTGCATGCCTGCTGCAGCAATCACGATTCGATAATGGTCATCGGTGTGCCGCTCGACGTTGTAGGGCGGGTAGCCGCTGGTTGTCTCATTTCGTGCCGCCGACTCGAAGAGGTCGTTGAAGCGGTCGAATCCCACTGAGTTGCGAAACAGTGGAGCCAGAGAAAATGCAGTAGCCATAACAATTCTCCTGTTTATCAGCGAGTGGTTTACGCGACCCGTGTTCGGCATCGCTTGATCACCAAAATAGGGACAGCCTTTCGCTTTTCAAGAGACTTTTTTCAGGATTTTTTTGACCGTTCGTCGGGATCAGCTTCTAGGTAAGCAACCGGGCGCGCAGCCCAGCAATACGCTGATGCGATCGCAGTCGGTCTCGCGGCGCAACGTATTGAACATCAGGGTCGCCTCGGGATAACTCTTAGTCAGCAGCACCAGCCACTGCTTGAGCCGGCCCGGCGCCTGAATCAGCGTCATCTTCGCCAGACAGTCCTGCCAGAAGACCCGCAGCATCGGCTGCAGCTCGTCCCAGGTCATTGGCACGACCTCTTCGCCCTTCTGCGCCGCAGCGATCTGCCGGGCCAGATCGGGACGCGCCACCAGCCCGCGACCGATCATGATGTCCCGCGCGCCACAGATTTCGCGGCAACGGCGCCAATCCTCAACGGTCCAGATTTCCCCGTTGGCAACCACCGGGACCTTGACCACTTCCTGAATGCGCGCAATCCACTCCCAGTGCGCCGGCGGCTTGTAGCCGTCGACCTTGGTGCGGGCGTGAACGACGATTTGCTCTGCCCCCCCGTCAGCCAATGCCCGCGCGCAATCCAGCGCGCCATCGGTGTTTTCGTAACCCAGGCGCATCTTGGCGGTGACAGGAATATGTTGGGGCACGGCACGGCGTACCTGGCTGACGATCGAATGCAGCAATTCCGGCTCCTTGAGCAGGATCGCGCCGCCCCGCGAGCGGTTGACGGTCTTGGCCGGGCAGCCGAAGTTGAGGTCCAGCACGGGGGCGCCCAACTCGCAGGCGAACGCGGCGTTCTCGGCCAGGCACACGGGGTCAGAGCCCAGCAATTGAAGGCGTAACGGCGTGCCTGCGTCAGTTTTCGCGCCTTGGTGAAACTCCGATGCGTACTTGTAGAAGTAGTGCGCCGGCATCAAGCGCTCGGACACCCGGATGAATTCGGTCACGCACCAGTCGATGCCGCCGACTTTCGTCAGCACATTACGCAGGATGTCGTCGACCAACCCCTCCATGGGCGCCAGAGCAATTTGCATGGGTCACACTCGAAAAAAAGTCCGGCAGTTTACTGCCCGACGTACGGATTGGGAACGGCGTTGTCAGCGATGGCTGCGCCGTAGCCCTCAATGAACTCGGCAGGCATACGCTTGGGCTTACCAGTGGACAGTTCGATGCAGACGAAGGTGGTTTGCGCGCGCAGCAAGGTCAGGTTATCGGCAGGACGCTTGAGCTGAAAACAGCGTGTCATTTTCAGGCGGCGGTCCCAGTCGACGATCCAGGTCGCCAGTTGCAGTTCGTCGTTCTCGTAGGCGCTGGCCAGGTAGTCGACCTCATGCCTGACCACCGCCATCGCACGGTCCAGACGTCGGTATTCGGTGAGGTCCAGCCCGAGGAACTGCGAATGACGCCAGGCACAGCGTTCCAGCCAGGACACATAGACAGCGTTATTGGCGTGCCCCAGCCCGTCGATGTCTTCGGCGGCGACATTCAGATCGATGACAAACGGCATTGCCCGGTCCCAGACCATGCGTGCTCCTGCTTGAGTGGATGTGATTGGCGGGAGTGTAGCGGGTCATGGCGCGCGTTCACACGCGTTGGCATGAAAAGCGCCCCTCCGAACGCCTTTTGCTCTTCACGCTACAGCGCTCAGAGTCATACACAAGTCTGGATAAGCCCGGATAAAAGGCCTGGAACCGTACGTGCAGACTGGTCACAGACCTGTGGGAGTGAGCTTGCTCACGAAGACGATGCATCCAACCCCTATTTCCTGGGGGCTATACCGGCCTCTTCGCGAGCAAGCTCGCTCCCACAAGACTTGTGTATAACCAAGAGGGCTGCAGCGCGAGGATGCAGTTCGCGGCGCACTGCGTTGCGAACGCATAGAGGACGCGGAGTGTCCTGAACGGCATGCCAACGCAGTATCGGCACGAGAGTCGGTTACAGTTGAGTGTGGCAATAGATAAAAACAGAAAGGAGGGGTTTTCAAACCCTGAAAAAACAAAAGGGCCATTCAATAATCGAATGACCCTTGGTCCCGCAGAGCGGGAAATCGTGGCGTCCCCTAGGGGACTCGAACCCCTGTTACCGCCGTGAAAGGGCGGTGTCCTAGGCCACTAGACGAAGGGGACGCAAAACCTTCAGTCAGGTTCATCGAACGATGAACCCTGGCAAAATTGGTGGAGCTTAGCGGGATCGAACCGCTGACCTCCTGCATGCCATGCAGGCGCTCTCCCAGCTGAGCTAAAGCCCCGGATTTACGCCTCTCGGCGGAGATCAACCTTCCGGCATCACTCGGTGAAACTGGCGTCCCCTAGGGGACTCGAACCCCTGTTACCGCCGTGAAAGGGCGGTGTCCTAGGCCACTAGACGAAGGGGACAAAACCTTCTCGCAAAAAAAACGGTCGCTGGATCCGCTTGTTTCACATCATTTCAGCGCAGTGTAGCAGCACTCTGAAACGCTAAATTTGGTGGAGCTTAGCGGGATCGAACCGCTGACCTCCTGCATGCCATGCAGGCGCTCTCCCAGCTGAGCTAAAGCCCCACATCAGTGGACGGGGCGCATATTAAGCGTGAGTGACAGGACTGTCAAATTTATTTTCTACAATCTGAAAAATTTTTTGTCGGTAATACAACCACTTACCATTCAACCCCCGGAAAACCGGGGGCAATTCACAGGAACAGGTAACGCCTCAGGCGATAGAGCCCAGAAGCTTTTCCCATTCCTTGTTTTCTTTCTTGGAAACGCCGCCCAGCAAATCGAGTGCCTGACGAAGCCGGAAGCGGGTCAGGTCAGGACCGAGGATTTCCATCGCATCGGTCACCGACACCGAGTTGGCCTGACCGGTGATCGCAGCGAACATCAGTGGCATGGCATCACGCAGCTTGAGTTCGAGATGTTCAACCACCGCCTGGATACAACCCATGATGCGGTCCTTCTCCCACTGACGCAGCGATTCCAGCTTCCACAGGATCAACTGGATCACCTGACGAACCTGCTCCGGGGACAGCTTCTTGTGTTCGAACAGCTTCACATCAGGCGTGACGCCACCTGCGAAGAAGAAGCCGGCCAGCGGTGCAACCTGACTGAAGGTCTCTACCCTGCCCTGCACATGCGGTGCGATCTTCATCATGTAGTCAGGATTCAGCGCCCAGGTCTTCAGACGCGAGGCAAACTCCTCGACCGGCAGATCACGCAGCCATTGGCCATTGAGCCAGGACAGCTTCTCGATATCGAAGATCGGCCCGCCCAGCGAAACACGCGACAGGTCGAAGTTGTCGACCATCTCCTGCAGGGAGAACTTCTCGCGCTCGTCAGGCATCGACCAGCCCATGCGCCCCAGGTAGTTGAGCATCGCCTCGGGCATGAAGCCCATGCGCTCGTAGAAAGTCACCGAGGTGGGGTTCTTGCGCTTGGACAACTTGCTCTTGTCGGGGTTACGCAGCAGCGGCATGTAGCACAGTTGCGGCTTGTCCCAGCCGAAGTATTCGTACAGCAGGATCAGCTTGGGTGCCGATGGCAGCCATTCTTCGCCGCGCAATACGTGGGTGATGCCCATCAGGTGGTCATCGACGACGTTGGCGAGGAAGTAGGTCGGCAGGCCGTCGGTCTTCATCAGGACCTGCATGTCCATGCGGTCCCACGGGATTTCGACTTCGCCACGCAGCATGTCGGGTACCACGCAGACGCCTTCGGTCGGCACTTTCATGCGGATCACGTGTGGCTCCCCAGCGTCCAGGCGGCGCTGGACTTCTTCCTTGGAGAGCAACAAGGCGCGACCGTCATAACGCGGGGTTTCGCCCTTGGCCTGCTGTTCGGCGCGCATCTGGTCCAGTTCTTCGGCAGTGCAGAAGCACGGGAAGGCATGGCCCATGTCGACCAGTTGCTGCGCGTATTTCTTGTAGATGTCGCCGCGCTCGCTTTGGCGGTAGGGGCCGTGAGGACCACCGACGTCGGGGCCTTCGCTCCAGTCGATGCCCAGCCAGCGCAGTGCGTCGAAGATCTGCTGTTCGGACTCGCGGGTAGAGCGCAGTTGATCGGTGTCTTCAATGCGCAGGATGAACTCGCCGCCATGCTGTTTGGCAAAGCAGTAGTTGAACAGCGCGATGTAGGCCGTGCCGACGTGGGGGTCGCCTGTGGGCGATGGCGCGATGCGGGTACGAACGGTGGTCATGGAAAATCCCGAATTAGGTCGATCAAGCGCGGAATGTTAACAGGCCGGGGGCATGGGGCTCCAGCAAGAAAGGCAATTGCCCGGACGCCTCTCGTTCCGCATGCTCCGCGCCCGGAGCTGTAAACAAATTCAGCTGATTATCGTGCCAATGCTCCGCGTTGGCATGCAGTTCGTGACGCTCTGCGTCACACGGCGGTTCTGCGACATCAGGTGGATTGGGGTTGGGTGAGGTCCGGCCCGGAGCCTGATGACTATCGTTCCTCACGCTCCGCGTGGGAATGCAGTTCGTGACGCTCCGCGTCACACGGCAGTTCTGTCAGGTGGATTGAGATTTGACAACGGCATGCCAACGCGGAGCATTGGCATGCAGGTCAGCGCGGATTGACGCAGCGTCGGCTAGCCAATCAAACCGCCAGCAACCGCTCGCGCAGTTTGCCGATTTCGTCGCGCATTTGTGCGGCGGCCTCGAATTCCAGGTCGCGGGCCAGTTGGTACATTTTTTCTTCCAGTTGGCGAATGCGTTTGTTGATCTCGCTCGGCGAGCGCAGTTCGTTTTCGTAGCGGGCGTTTTCTTCGGCGGCTTTGGCCATGCCTTTGCGCTTCTTGCTGCGCGAGCCGGGCACGGTGGCGCCTTCCATGATGTCGGCGACGTCCTTGAATACGCCTTTGGGCGTAATGCCATGTTCCAGGTTGAAGGCGATCTGCTTCTCGCGACGTCGCTCGGTCTCGCCGATGGCGCGCTCCATCGAGCCGGTAATCCGGTCGGCATACAGAATCGCCCGGCCGTTGAGGTTACGTGCCGCCCGGCCAATGGTCTGGATCAGCGAACGGTCGGAGCGCAGGAAGCCTTCCTTGTCGGCATCGAGAATCGCCACCAGTGACACTTCAGGCATGTCCAGACCTTCACGCAGCAGGTTGATGCCCACCAGCACATCGAATGTCCCCAGGCGCAGGTCGCGGATGATTTCGACGCGTTCCACCGTATCGATGTCCGAGTGCAGGTAACGTACGCGCACCCCGTGGTCGCTCAGGTAGTCGGTCAAATCCTCGGACATGCGCTTGGTCAGCGTGGTGACCAGCACCCGCTCTTCAAGTGCAGCACGCTTGTGAATTTCCGACAACAGATCGTCGACCTGGGTCAGCGCCGGACGAATCTCGATCTGCGGGTCCACAAGGCCGGTCGGACGCACCACCTGCTCGACGATACGCCCGGCATGCTCAGCCTCGTAGTTACCCGGAGTCGCCGAGACGAAAATGGTCTGCGGGCTGATCGCCTCCCACTCGTCGAAGCGCATCGGCCGGTTATCCAGTGCCGACGGCAGGCGGAAGCCGTACTCGACGAGTGTTTCCTTGCGCGAACGGTCACCTTTGTACATCGCGCCGACCTGCGGCACGCTGACGTGGGATTCGTCGATCACCAGCAAGGCATCCGGGGGCAGGTAGTCGAACAGGGTCGGCGGCGGCGCACCGGACGGACGGCCCGACAGGTAGCGCGAGTAGTTTTCGATACCGTTGCAGTAGCCCAGCTCCAGCATCATTTCCAGGTCGAAACGAGTGCGCTGCTCAAGACGCTGGGCTTCCACCAGTTTGTTCTGGCTGCGCAGGTATTCGAGACGCTCCTGCAGCTCGACCTTGATGTTTTCCATCGCTTCGATCAGCGTCTCGCGCGGGGTGACGTAGTGGCTTTTCGGGTAGAAAGTGAAGCGCGGCAGCTTGCGAATCACCTCGCCGGTCAGCGGATCGAACGCCGACAGGCTCTCGACCTCGTCATCGAACAGCTCGACCCGAATCGCTTCCAGATCGGATTCGGCCGGGTAGATGTCGATCACATCACCGCGCACCCGGAAGGTCGCACGGGCAAAGTCCATGTCGTTGCGTGTGTATTGCAGGTCCGCCAGACGGCGCAGCAAGGCACGCTGATCGAGTTTGTCACCGCGGTCGATGTGCATGACCATGCGCAGATAGGTTTCCGGACTGCCCAGACCGTAGATGCACGACACCGTGGTGACGATGATCGCATCCTTGCGCTCCAGCAACGCCTTGGTCGCCGACAGACGCATCTGCTCGATGTGGTCGTTGATCGACGCATCCTTCTCGATGAAGGTGTCGGACGACGGCACATAGGCTTCAGGCTGGTAGTAGTCGTAGTAGGAGACGAAGTATTCCACGGCGTTGTTCGGGAAAAACGCCTTGAATTCGCCATACAACTGCGCGGCCAGGGTCTTGTTCGGCGCCAGCACCAGCGTCGGGCGCTTGATCTGGGAAATCACGTTGGCGATGCTGAACGTCTTGCCCGAGCCGGTCACCCCGAGCAAGGTCTGGTGCGCGAGCCCGGCGTCGATCCCTTCGACCAGTTGGCGAATGGCCTCGGGCTGATCGCCGGCTGGCTCAAAGCGGGTAAAGAGCTGGAACTCGGACATAATTGACCTCTTGAATGGTGCGCGTCTGACGGGTTCGCGTGAATCTTTCCGCGACCTGACCGCCTCGACGGCACAACTGGAAATATTCGTCGGCGCATGACGGCGCGCAATGACGAAATCATCGCAAACAGCCGTTCCCGCCGGGAAGCAGGCGTGCGATGTTTTGAAGTGATGGCTAATAGATGGAGTCATATATCAGCCTTTCAAGCCACCCACTTAAAGCATTGAGGTTTTAACCGAACGAACGTTCTACAAATATGCGCAAAAACCTGTAAAAAACCCGCCCTGCACTGTCGATCACCGAGGGGATGCTCTCTATACTACGCTCTGTTTGCGCACCGCTTTGGCGCATCGAGCCTCAGCGTGTCCCTTTCCCACTCTTCACCAAGAGCCGCCGCACCATGAGCCTGTTTTCCGCTGTCGAAATGGCACCCCGCGATCCGATCCTGGGTATCAACGAAGCCTTCAACGCCGACACCCGCAGCACCAAGGTCAACCTTGGCGTAGGCGTCTACTGTGATGAAGACGGGCGCATTCCCCTGCTGCGCGCCGTGGCCGAAGCCGAGAAGGTCCGCGTGGCCCAGCATGCCCCACGTGGCTACCTGCCGATCGACGGTATCGCCGCCTATGACCAGGCCGTGCAAAAACTGTTGCTGGGCGCCGATTCGCCGCTGATCGCCTCGGGCCGCGTGCTGACCACCCAATCGGTCGGCGGCACCGGCGCACTGAAGATCGGTGCCGACTTCCTCAAGCAATTGCTGCCCGATGCCGTCGTCGCCATCAGCGACCCAAGCTGGGAAAACCATCGTGCGCTGTTCGAAACCGCAGGCTTTGCGGTGCAGAACTATCGCTACTACGACGCTGCCACTCACGACGTGAACCGTGCCGGCATGCTCGAAGACCTGCACAATCTGCCGAACAACTCGGTGGTCGTGCTGCACGCTTGCTGCCACAACCCGACCGGGGTCGACCTGAGCCTGGATGACTGGAAAAAAGTGCTGGAAGTGGTCAAGGCCAAGGGCCACGTACCGTTTCTGGACATGGCCTACCAAGGCTTCGGTCAGGGCATTCAGGAAGATGCGCTGGCAGTGCGCCTGTTCGCCGAGTCGGGCCTGACCTTCTTCGCCTCGAGCTCGTTCTCCAAATCGCTGTCGCTGTATGGCGAACGCGTGGGCGCGCTGTCGATCATTACCGAATCGAAGGAAGAAACCACTCGCGTCCTGTCCCAGGTCAAACGCGTGATCCGCACCAACTACTCCAACCCGCCGACCCACGGTGCGATCATCTCCGCAGCGGTGCTTAACGACCCGACGTTGCGTGCAATGTGGGAAGAGGAACTGGGCGAAATGCGTCTGCGCATTCAGGGCATGCGCAAGGCGATGGTCGAGCGTCTGGCTGATAACCCGGCCGGTCAGGACTTCAGCTTTGTCGCGCGCCAGTGCGGCATGTTCTCCTACTCCGGTCTGACCGCCGAACAGGCCCAGCGCCTGCGCAGCGAGTTCGGCATCTACGCGCTGGACACCGGGCGTATCTGCGTGGCCGCGCTGAATCAGAAGAACATTGACGCAGTGTGTGACGCGATCAAAAAAGTGCTCTGATTGCACTGCGCCTATCTTTAGGAGCGAACCTGTTCGCGAAGGCTGTATTCCGGTCGATGCATCTCATGCAACGCACCGGCCCTTCGCGAACAGCGCTTATCCAACCGCCCCACATGCAGCACTCCACCTGCATCACCATTCGGCAACTGAATCGAACGATCCTAATTGTGCCCCCTCGAAACTGTGTCAGAACATTTTCTGAAACCGATATCGAGGTACTCATGTCTATCGAACCGCAACGTCAGAAAGCAACGACGCCAAATCAGGACGCACCTGCCAGCCCGGGCCCGGACCGCAACGATCCGGCAATCGAGCCGCAGGTCGGGGACGTAAAACCCGAGACTGAAAAGGGCAATGGCCAGAGCCAGGGCCAGACGCCTTCCCCCAGTCAGTCACAGACTCAGTCGCAGAGCCAGTCAACCGGTGACAGCGCCTACGTGCCTGACCATGAGCCGGAAGAAAAAACCGAGGATCTACGCAATCATCAGCCAACCACTGGCGTTGACGCTGACATCGATACACCCGGCGGCTGATTCCCGGCAAGCGCATTTGGGCCGCATGGCCCAAACGCTTTTCTTGCCTCTTTCAGCGATTGGCCTCCTCGCTTATCACCTGCACCTCATACGCTGGATCAGCCTTGATCTGTTGTTCAGTGAACGGCAACGCTTGCCACTGCTTTTTTGAAAACGCCTCAGTCTGGTCGCTTGAATGGGCTGACTGTGGATTGCTCGACTCCGAGAACGCCAGTAGACCCTGCGCCCTGGGGCCCTGCTCGTCGAACGACACCACCTGCAGGTAGCTGGTGCCACTGACCACCTCACGCTTGCCGTCCTTGCCGGCGATTGTCTGCATGGCGTTGTACACGCCCAGCCCGGCCGGCCCGCCATGAATCGGGATCTGCTTGCCGCTGATGCTGGAGACCTGAATGTCGCCCCATTTACTGCCTGCCGAGAGGCCTGCCTTGGCCACTTCATCGACCGCTGCGAGCATGGCCGCGCGCAGTGCGGTGGCAACAGAAGGGTTTTCAATCGCCAGCCCGCTCGGCGTGTGAACCGGGTCCCGTGGGTCGAACTCAACGCGCCAGCGCGAGGCAACAGCCTGCATGGACGTCACGATTCTCTGGAAGTACACGAAGCCGATGCCACTGCTCAGGTCAGCGCGACCATCCCAGGCTTTCAGCGCGGTACACAGCGGCGTCAGACGCGCCGTATCATCACCCAGCTCCGAGGCACAGAACCTGAGCAGATCCGGCAGCACTTGCCCGGCCTGATAGACCTCGTTGTCCATGACCATCGCTTGCAGGTTCTCGACGCTGATCTTGCCCGCCTTCTTCAGTCTCTCCAGCCGATCCAGCGCAAAACGCGCTCTCTGTCCCAGCGGCTGGCCGTCTTGGCTGATCAGCGGCGAAAAGTCCTTCAACGGCGCAGCGGGATTGACCATCCACGCCGAATCGTTGGAGTGCTGCACGAAGTCGGTCCGCAGCAATTGCGGCTGGCGCGAGGACGGATAGATACCGGCTTGTGCCGCCTCTGCGGAGACCTCCCAGTTGCATTCACTACGCGAGCCGTCGAGCACGATCAGTTCCGTGCCGATGCGCGGATCACTGCATCGGGCGAGCCGGGCGGTGTCAACGTTCGGCACCACCGAGAGGTTCATGTACAGCGCCTGTCCCTTGGCATCGACTGCCAGGGTGTTGACCCACGGAATGCCCTGAATCTTGTGCACCGAATCCTGAAACGCCTTGAGGCTGTCGGCCTTGTCCATCGCGTACCACTGCTGCAACACCCGATCATTTTGCAGGTTGGCATCACGCAGGCTGAAGGCAAACTTATTGTCCCAGTCCAGCCTGCCCGGCCACTGCACCACCGGACCGAACGTTGACGAATAGACGATGCGTGGCACCGACTTCAGGCTGCCATCCGCTTGCTTCACCTCGACACTCACCTGCTGCTTGCCCATGGCAACCGATTGGCCATCCAGCATATAGCGGGTCGAATCCTTCGGATCGAGCTGCAGGCGATGCAGCGTGAAGTGTTTCGACGTGTCGACGGTATGGCTCCAGGCCAGATGCTGATTGAAGCCGATATTGATCAGCGGCAGGCCCGGCAGCGCTGCGCCCATCACGTCGAGTTTGCCGGGAATGGTCAGGTGCATTTGATAGAAACGCAGGCCGCCAGCCCATGGAAAATGCGGATTGGCCAGCAGCATGCCGCGCCCGTTGGCGGACAGCTCGCGCCCTATTGCCACGGCATTGCTGCCGCGCTCCAGGGCAAAACGCTGATTACGCGCTGCGGCCAGTTGCAGCGCCTGAACCTGCTCAGCATTTACCTGCAGTGGCTTCTGCAGCGCAGGCGGCGTGGCACCGGCCAGCGCTTCGGCGAACTGCCCCACGCCCCCCTCGACCAGCAGGCGACGGGTCAAACGCACCAGATCATCAGTGCTGATCGGCCGGACCCACTCGGCCGCACAAGGTTGCGGCAGGCCTTGGGTGGTCTGCTCGCCCAGCGAACGGTTGTAACCGGCGACATAGCCCTGCATCAACTGGCGAATCTCCAGCGGCTGCGCATTCCAGAAATCCGCCAGTGCCTGCGGCGTATTGAGCCACTGGAACAGCAGGTCACTGGCCATGTTGTTGCGTTGCTCAAGGGTCGCCTTGTCCGGGCCGAAATAGCGCGAGCGCTGGCCGTTTACGGTAACCACCTCATTCGCCAACAGGCACAGGTTGTCCTGCGCGTAGGCATAACCGATGCCGTAGCCCAGACCGCGCTCATTGGCGGCAACGATATGCGGCACGCCAAAACCGGTCCGCCGGATCTCGGCCCTGGCCGCCTGATTTCCAGGCTCAACCAAGGCCTGCGCAGGCAGAACCACAGCGAACGAAAGACCTGCAAACAGAAAACCGCACAGGGGTCTGGACATAATCACGCTGACTCCAACTCGACAAGACGACCCGAATTAGCCGCTCCCGTTAAACGAAGCACGGACGCTGATGTTTAGCCGAAGCGGATAACCCGTGTTCGACGCTAAATTCCTGCCGGCATGCCTCGTTTAAAGGGCAGCTCTCGTGGCCGTCGTTCACCGATCGACTGATCTCCCAGCGCAGGAATCTGCATGAAACGCTCTCGACATCCTCGACGCGCCCTTCTGGTGGCGCTGTGCCTGTTCCCGGTCATTGCCGTATGCGCCTGGCAGATCCTGCCCGACAGCAAAAGCAGCGCCGCGACCGTGACGGTGACCCGTGGCACGATCGAAAACAGCGTCACGGCGCTGGGTACCCTGCAGCCGCGCAGTTACGTGGATGTGGGCTCGCAGGCCAGCGGGCAGATCATGAAAATCCACGCCCAGGTCGGCGACCAGGTCAAGGAAGGCGACCTGTTGGTCGAGATCGACCCTTCGACGCAAAAAGCCAAGCTCGACGCCGCACGCTACGCCATCGATAACCTCAAGGCGCAATTGCAGGAACAGCGTGCGCTGCACGAACTGGCCGAACAGAAGCAGCAGCGCCAGAAGCGCCTCGCCGCAGGCGGTGCCACACGGGCCGAGGACGTGCAGGCTGCGGAATCGGAATTTCGCGCCACCCAGGCACGGGTCGACATGTTCAAGGCGCAGATTCTCGAAGCGCAGGCCGCCCTGCGCAGCGACGAAGCGGCGCTGGGCTACACCCGTATTTTCGCGCCCATGAGCGGCACGGTGGTCGCCCTCGACGCACGTGAAGGCCAGACACTGAACGCGCAACAACAGACGCCGCTGATTCTGCGCATCGCCCGCTTGTCGCCGATGACGGTCTGGGCCGAGGTCTCGGAAGCGGATATCGGCCATGTCAAACCTGGCATGACCGCCTATTTCACCACCCTGAGCGGCGGCACCCGGCGCTGGAGCAGCACCGTGCGGCAGATCCTGCCAGTCCCGCCCAGGCCGCTGGATCAAGCCAATCAGGGCGGTGGCAGCCCGAGCAGTTCGCGCAAGAACGGCGGTGGCCGGGTGGTGCTGTACACCGTGCTGCTGGACGTGGATAACAGCGATCAGGCGCTGATGGCAGAAATGACCGCACAGATATTCTTCGTCGCCGAGAAAGCCGAGAACACCCTCACCGCGCCACTCGCGGCGTTGCGAAACGGGGCGCAGGCCGATCGGCAGACCGCCCAGGTGTTATCTGCCAATGGCGAGGTGCAGAACCGTCAGGTGCGCACCGGCATCAGCGACCGCCTGCGCGTGCAGGTACTCGACGGCCTGGATGAAGGTGAGCGCCTGCTGGTGCCCGCCTCCGTCGGCAGCGGGGGCTGAATGCGCACGCCGCTGATCGACCTGCGAGGTATCCGCAAATCCTACGGTGGAGGCGACAGCCCGCAGGTCAACGTGCTGCGCGGCATCGATCTGTCGATTCATGCCGGTGAGTTCGTGGCGATTGTCGGCGCTTCCGGGTCCGGCAAGTCGACACTGATGAACATCCTCGGTTGTCTGGACCGTCCGACCTCGGGCGAATACCTGTTCGCCGGAGAAAACGTCGCCGCGCTGGGCAGCGACGAACTTGCCTGGCTGCGCCGCGAAGCGTTCGGGTTCGTGTTTCAGGGCTATCACCTGATTCCGTCCGGCTCGGCGCAGGAAAACGTCGAGATGCCGGCGATCTATGCCGGGACGCCCGCCGCAGAGCGTCACGCGCGGGCCGCCGCCCTGCTCGACCGACTGGGCCTGGCGTCGCGCACCGGCAATCGACCGCATCAGTTGTCCGGCGGCCAGCAGCAAAGGGTTTCCATCGCCCGCGCCTTGATGAATGGCGGACACATCATCCTCGCCGACGAGCCAACCGGTGCGCTGGACAGCCACAGTGGCGCGGAGGTGATGACCCTGCTCGACGAACTGGCCAGCCAGGGCCATGTGGTGATCCTCATCACCCATGACCGGGAAGTGGCGGCGCGCGCCAAACGGGTCATCGAGATCAGTGATGGCCTGGTGATCAGCGATACCGCCATTGACCGGTCCACGCCGCCTGCAGACAATCCGGGCGCGCTGCAAGCGGTCGACCTGCGCAAGCGCCTGAGCGAGGGCAGCGGCAGTCACAGCGCCTGGCAAGGCGAGCTGCTCGATGCGGTTCAGGCGGCGTGGCGCGTCATGTGGATCAACCGCTTCCGAACTGCGCTGACCTTGCTGGGCATCGTCATCGGCGTAGCGTCGGTGGTGGTGATGCTGGCTGTCGGCGAAGGCAGCAAGCGTCAGGTCATGGCGCAGATGTCCTCGTTCGGCTCCAACATCATTTACCTCAACGGCAAGGCGCCCAATCCGCGCGCGCCCAAGGGCGTCATCACCCTGGAGGAAGTCGCCGCGCTGGGCGACCTGCCCGAGGTGAAAATGATCATGCCGGTCAACGGCGGCCAGGCCGGGGTGCGCTACGGCAACGTCGATCACTCCAGTTACGTTGGCGGTAATGACACGCACTTTCCGGCAATCTTCAACTGGCCGGTGGTGCAAGGCAGTTATTTCAGCGAGGCGGATGAGCAGAACGCAGCGGCCGTGGCAGTGATTGGTTACAAGGTTCGCCAGAAACTGTTCGGCGAGCAGACCGATCCTGTCGGCCAGTACATCCTGATCGAAAACGTGCCTTTTCAGGTGGTGGGCGTGCTGCAGGAAAAAGGCGCCACGTCGGGCGATCTGGACAGCGACAATCGCATCGCCGTCCCCTACTCGTCGGCCAGCATCCGCCTGTTCGGCACGCAGGACCCCGAGTACATCACCATCGCCACCCGCGACGCCAACAACGTCAAACAGGCCGAACAGTCGATACGCAACCTGCTGCAACAACTGCATCACGGCAAACAGGATTACGAGCTGACCAACAACGCCGCGATGATCCAGGCCGAAGCACGCACCCAGAATACCCTGTCGCTGATGCTCGGCTCGATTGCCGCCATTTCCTTGCTGGTCGGCGGTATAGGCGTGATGAACATCATGCTGATGACGGTGCGCGAACGCACCCGTGAAATCGGCATCCGCATGGCCACCGGCGCTCGGCAGAGCGACATCCTGCGGCAGTTTCTCACCGAGGCGATGATGCTTTCCGTGGTCGGCGGGCTGGCCGGTATCGTCCTGGCGCTGGGCATGGGCGCAGCGCTGCTGCTGAGCAAGGTGGCGGTGGCGTTCACCTTGCCGGCTGTGGCCGGGGCGTTTGCCTGCGCCCTGATCACCGGCGTGATCTTCGGCTTCATGCCGGCCCGCAAAGCTGCTCGCCTCGACCCGGTCGCGGCCCTCACCAGTGAATGATCGATCAATGAAGCCTAGCCTTTGCGTTTTGACTGCCTGTCTGTTGCTGAGCGCCTGCCAGACGCCTGCTCCGCCGCCAAAAAGCGGCATCCAGCCACCGGCAAGCTGGGCGTTTACCGAAAACGCCGCCGCACAGCGCAACGATGTGCGTTGGTGGCAGCAGTTCGGCAGTCCGCAGCTGAATCGCCTGATCGAACAGGCCAGCCGCGACAGCCACGAAGTCGCTGCGGCGATGGCGCGGGTTCGTCAGGCACAGGCCAGCGCCATCATCGGCGGCGCGCCCTTGCTCCCGGAACTGGCCTTTGACCTGCGCGGCGAACGCAACCGGTTCCTGCGCAACAGCGACCGCAAGGCCAACCCTTCCGACGACAACAACACCAACAATTTCACCAGCGACCTGACCGCCAGCTATGAAGTGGATTTCTGGGGCGGCATCGCAGCGGGACGCGACAGCGCACTACAAGGCCTGCGCGCCAGCCAGTTCGATCAGGCGACCGTGGAGCTGACCTTGCTGGCCAACGTCGCCGATCGCTATGCGCAAACCCTGGCGGCGCGCGAGCAAGGGCGGATTGCTGAACTGAACCTGACCAACGCACAAGACGTGCTGCGTCTGGTACAGACGCGCTATGAATCGGGTTCAGCTACCGCTCTGGAGCTGGCGCAGCAGAAGAATCTGGTTGCGACCCAGCAGCGTGAACTGCCCCGCGTTCAGCAACTGGCCAACGAGCAGTTGATCACCCTGGCGGCCTTGCTCGGTCAGCCGGTGCAGAATCTGCACCTCGCGGATCAGCCCTTCGACACCCTGAACTGGCCGGACATCGGACCCGGCCTGCCCAGCGAACTGCTGACCCGCCGCCCTGATCTGGCCAAGGCCGAGGCCGACCTGACAGCGGCACAGGCCAATGTCACCGTCGCCCGCGCCGCCATGCTGCCAAAACTGACCCTGAGCGCCAGGCTCGGCACCGAAAACACCCGCGCCGAAGACTGGCTGCGCGCACCGTTCAGTAGCCTCGCTGCCGGGCTGGTCGGACCGATCTTCAACAACGGGCGTCTGGCCGCCGAGCGCGACAAAGCCACAGCGCGTCAGGAAGAGCTGCTGGAAACCTATCGCGGCGCGATCATTAACAGCTTCGCCGACGTGGAAAAAGCCCTGAACAGCATTCGCGGCCTGGATCAACAGCGCTACTGGCACGAAGAAGAACTCAAACAGGCGCAAACCGCCTTCCGCATCGCCCAGAGCCGCTACCAGGAAGGCGCCGAGGACCTGCTCACCGTACTGGAAACCCAGCGCACGCTGTACCTGGCGCAGGATGTCAGCGTGCAACTGCGGCTGGATCGCCTGCAGGCGAGCATCGCGCTGTACAGGGCACTGGGTGGGGGTTGGCAGGTGCGCTGAGCGGGCTTCAGGCCCGCTATTCCTCAAACTTGCGCTTTGCCACCGTCTACACACAGCTCGATACCCGCAATGAAACTGCTGTCGTCGCAGGCAAGGAACAGCGCGGCCGCGGCCACTTCCTCAGGGCGGCCAAGACGGCCCAGTGGAATACCTCTGATCAGCGCTGCTTTCATCTGAGCGACGTGCTCTTGCGCAAGCCCTTCCAGGCCCATGATCGGCGTGTCGATCGGGCCCGGGCTTAGTGTATTGACGCGAATACCTCGACTTTGCAGCTCGGCTGTCCAGGTTCGGGCAAACGAGCGTATGGCTGCCTTTGTAGCGCTGTAAGTGCTGCAGCCCGAAACGCCCCTGCTGGCGGCAATGGACGAATTCAAGATGATCGAGCCGCCGTCGTGCATCAACACCAGTGCCTTTTGCACGCTGAACAACAGGCCTTTGACGTCGGTATCAAAAACCTTGTCGTAGTGCGCCGCACCGACGCCATCGATGGATTGCATTTCCATAATGCCGGCGTTGGCAAAGAGCACGTCAATTCAGCCTTTCTCGCGCCTTACAACTGCGTAGAGTCGGTCCAGATCGTCAAGACCGGACACATCGCCTTGTACGGCTGTCACGTTACGACCTATACGTGCAACGGCCTCGTCCAGCTCGGGCTGACGTCTACCCGTGATAAACACATAGGCGCCCTCTTCCACAAAACGCTGGGCGGTCGCAAGACCTATGCCGCTGCTGCCGCCGGTAATCATCGCAATTTTGCCTTGAAGCCTGCTCATGATGATGCTCTCGAAAAGGTGAAAGTCAGCGAGTACCCACCGGGCACTCGCTGCATGATCTAAGGCATGGATCAAATTATTCAGGACTTGCCAGTGAGCAGGCTGCCCAAGCGTTCCCCGATGATCACGCACGGGGCCATGGTGTTGCCGGTGGTTACTCGCGGCATGATCGAGGCGTCCGCGACCCTCAGGTTGTCGATGCCATAGACGCGCAATTGCGCGTCCACCACCGATAACTCATCAATACCCATTCTGGCCGTACCGGACTGGTGCCAGACGGTCGATGCGGTGTTGCGCACGAACGACTCCAGATCCTTGCGGTTCATCTTTCCGGGCATCACCTCACGGCGCACAAACGGGCGCAGGGTCGAGCTGTTGCCGATCTCTCGGCAAAATTCGACTGCACGCACCAGCGCCTGTAGATCTTCGGGTTCGGCAAGCGCACCGCTGTCGATTCTCAGTGCGTCCCGGTGCCCGCCGCCAGACAACGTGATCGAGCCACGGCTTTTGGGCCGTACCAGCCCCGGCAACAAAGACCATGCGCTGGCCGGAGGGTTGAACGTCGCCTGCGCTTCAAACGAGGCAATGGGCATTTCAGCGAGAAAGGTCTGGATGTCGGGTACATCGAGCGCCGGATCACTCTTCCAGAAGAACGTCGATTCCCCGGCGTTGTTGCGCGCCGCATGAGCTTGCTCGTATTCCCAGATGCACCCCGAGACCATGATGTGGTCCTGATAATTCTGGCCGACACCCGGCAGATTCTCTAGCGGAGCGATACCATGCCGAACCAGTTGCTGCGCATCGCCGATTCCGGACAGCATCAACACCTTGGGTGTGTTGATGGCACCCAGTGACAGCACGACTTCCTCTCGTGCTCTGAAACTCATGATCCTGCCTTCATGAATGACCTCGACCCCGACCGCTCGCTTGCCTTCCAGCAACACGCGCAATACATGGGCGTGGGCCAGGACCGTCAGGTTGGGCTGCGCCATCAACGGGTACACATAACTGCGAAAAATCGAACGGCGGCGACCGTTTTCCAGACACATATTGACCAGTGCCGCGCCACCCGCGCCCTCCATAATCGCGCCGTTCTGGTCATCGAAAACAGGCATTCCGAGCTCCGCCACAGCTCCCAGCATGGCTGGTGCAATCGGGTTGGGATCAGGCGCAGGCTGCACGAAGACCAGACCGCCCATGCCTCTGCGCAGTGCGTCTGGCGTACCCTGCCAGTTCTCGATACGTCGATAGGTGGCGAGTGTCGATTGATAATTCCAGGCCGGATCACCTGATTCGCTGGCAAAGTGGTCCCAGTCACTGCTGTGCCCGCGCGCCCAGACCATCACGTTGATCGAGGATCCACCGCCCAGCACCTTGCCCATCGACAAGGGAATGGCCCGGTTATTGAGGTGCGGGTTGGGTTGTGCCTGAAACTGCCAGTCGCGCTCGCTGCCCAGGTTGGTGAACCAGATACTGGCATCGGTAACACTGGGCACATCATCGGTGCCGCCTGCCTCCAGGAGCAGAACACTGACGTCGGGATTCTCTGCCAGACGCCGCGCAACGACCGACCCGGATGTGCCGGAGCCACACACGATGTAATCGTAAGCGCCGTTCAGACTGGCTTTCAGTCGCCGCTGATTGTCTTCAACACGACGTGCAAAGTCTGCAGTGTCGGTTGCGCCGGTATAACTTTCCATAAGAGTGCCTTTGTAAAACTTCCATGAATTGACGGCGCAAAGCTGCCGAAGCCAATCGCGAAAGATGAATAACGGTGGGCTGTGACCGATGCGTCAGCGCAGCAGCCATTGAGATGAATCAGTCACTGAATGACAGGATCGATTCTAGGGCTCAGACGGCGTATCACCGTTACCTGCAAGGCGCGTGAGGGATGTCCACAAGGCGCTTTCAACTGATAAGGCGAGAGCAGAAGTTGCTCAGTTGAAAGTAGCCCGAACATGCGAGGGGCAAATACCGAACTGTGCCCGGTAGGCGCGACTGAAATGCGCTGCCGTGGTGAAACCGCACTGCCAGGCAACGTCCTGAACACTTGGCCGAAGCGTGCGGGTCGAACTGAGCAATTGCTGTGCGTGTTGCAGGCGGATATTCCAGACATCACGCATCACCGTCGTCTCCTGACTCCGGAACAAGCGTTGCAAGTGCTTGACTGAAACATGCACGGCACCGGCAATGGCCGCGCAGTCGAGTTCGGTGTCACTCAAACGCGTGTAAATGTAACGTCTGGCGCGCAACAGCACGACATCAGTGCTGCGCGAAACTGCCTTGTCGCCGGGGCCGCCCAGCATGGCGTCAATCAGCTCAAGCAATTGTCTGCCCATCAACTCGCGTATGACCAAGCCAGGGGCCGCCTGTTGCTGCGCGATGCAGTGGATCAGGTCACGGGCTGCGCGTATGTCTGCCGACTCCATGTCGGCAACCATCAGCCCCGGCAACGAATGCCTCAGGCCCCGATCGCGCAAACTGGACTTGGGAATGCGCAATACGGTCATTTGCCCATGCTGGGTAAACGACTCCTGAAAGGATTGCCCGGGATCGATGAAGAACATGCTGCCAGCCATGAAGCGATGTTGCTTTCCGGCTTCGTCGATATCGACATACCCGCCGGTCATAAGCTTCAGATAAAGCCATTCCCCCTGCCAGCAATCCCGTTCTTCTCCAACCGGGATCAATACCAGAGATTTCAGATCAGCCTGCGTGACACCGATAGCCCCCAGGCTCCAGCTTTGCGCTGTGGAGTTGCCTGACAGGGTTTTATCGAACTCACAGTAAAGCCCGTGATGTTCCAGCATGACCTCAGACCAGTTGCCACCGGCATCGGGGCCCAGATCAAAGTGAATGTTGTTCGCGTCAAAAATTCCGGGTGTCATGAAAGGTGTTCTCGAGGGCGCAAGCAAGGAAGGGATGAGAAACGGCCGAACATCCAGACAGCTTGCGACCTGGCGCCACCCTACGCCTTTTGTTCGAGAATCAGGGGGTCACTCATGAAATATCCGACAGAGCGGAGTGCGTTAGGCTCTGTACGAAAAGTCGGCGAGCGAAGGTCAGGCAAGGCAAAAACAGGCGAGGAACGGCCGGGGTCGCGTTCGACTCTACGGGTTGTAAATGAGCATTCCGATTGGACTCGCATCCGAGCCTGTTTTTAACGCAGCATCACCGAGCGCAGCCACTTTTCGTACAGAGCCTAGGAGCCAGCGCTGCTCAAAACCACCTGTCCGGCAACAGATTCCGTGCATACCAGGGCCGGCGCGGCACGCGGCGTAGCAAGTTGCTCAGTTTGTCATCGGCCGCAAAGGTGATGCGCAGCGCCAGCTTCATGACTTCCGGGTCCATTTCCATGGTCGTGCCCGCCGCCTGACCCGGTACGGTGCTGCAACCGTGGGTGTCCGGCCCCAGCCAGGGGTCGCTGACATTCACCCAGCGGCCTGGCGCAAACCACGGCACGCCGTTGACTTCCAGGCGCTTCACTTCGCCCGGATGAAAGCGCTCGTGGGCGCGGAACCAGTCCTCAATGCGGTCGTCGATCCAGCCATGGAACATCCAGAACACCGGGTTCACGTGCGATGAAAACGGGTCGGCGAGAAAGTCGTTTTCCGGCTCGAACCAGCGCTCGGCAAAATCATCCGAACGACGTGCCATCGGCACCGGCTGGCCGTTGGCCGGATCTCGGGCCACCGAGGCCCAGCGCATGTGCAGCCAGTCGTGCAGTTCCAGTTCGACCTGCGAACCAAACTGGCCCAGGGTCAGCTTCGACAAAAAACGCGGATCGCGATACTGCGATTCCCAGACCTGAAAATGCGTATGAAACGTCTCATGGCTTTTTATATCGCTGACCAGCTGGGTGTATTCCTCGTCGCCGTGCGCCAGCCAGTTGGGCGGCAGCGAACAACCGTCATGATTGTCGAAATAGCGGGCAAAGCCCAGCCGGTCGCGCTCCAGCTCAGGCTGCGGCAGCGGAAAACGCGGCCAGGACGGCAAGTCCTGAATCCTGCGTGCCTGGATCAGCATGTGCCGGTGCATATAAAAGAAGTCTTCACCCGAGCCGTTGCGGTCCTTGTGCGGGCCACGCGCATCGCGCTCATGATCACGCGGCCCCGGCTGCCAGCCGATGCCGCGCAATGCGTCACGCTTGTCTTCCGGCAACTTGTGCCATTTGTCTCGCGAGGCATGCCAGAGCTGATGGAACAGACGATGCTCCCTGGAAGCCAGCCAGGCCAGAAACGGCGGGCTCAGACCAACCCTTTCCCGCGCCTCTGGAAACACCTGTTTGATCGCGATCAGACGGTTGTCCAGTTCCGGCAGAGCCAGCGGCCGGTCCAGACGCTCAATACGCCCGCTCAAGGTGCCGCTGCCTGCGTTACCGAACGCGCCCCAGACTTCATCGAGGGTCAGGCTGAATTCGTAATCCGGGCTGTCGCTGTGCGGATCATTGCCGGCATGGCCGTCCATGACCCGCAGATAGAGTCTTGCGGCGTTGGCCGGTTGCAGATCGCCAATCACCCGAAAACGCGGCAGCGCATCGCCGCGCAATTGCTCGGCCGTGTCGATATAGCCGCGCAGACCGCGACCGCGCGGGGCAATATCGAGAAACATTTCCAGGCCTTCGAGCGGCGCACCGCTCAGCCCGGCATCGCGCCCCTCAAAGCGCAGAGTCCACACACCGCGCAGCTTGTCGGCCAGCCGCTGGGTGGCGGTATCGGCAGGCCCAGCCGTGGCTTCGCCCGGCGTTTCGGGCAGGTCGACCCGGGTGAGTTCCCGATGCGCGTAATACGCTGCCGGAACTGCCGCACCGGTCAGCGCCAGCCCCGCTATGAACCCTCGTCGAGAAATCGTCATTACCCTACCTGTTCCAGCCCCGAGACAGCCGTTATCCAAGCTAGAACGTAAACCCGGCAGACAAATTTAGCGCTGTACCCACATCCATGACCCCGCGCTAAATTTATCGGCGATCCGCTCGTTCTCCACCAGATAGCAACAGCCGTAGCAGGCTGCGCAACGGTTAACCACACGAGACGGAAATGACAAGACCGCGTTGGAAAAAAGCTCTCTTCATCGGCCTGCCGCTGGCCCTGGCCATTAGTGCAGGTACGGGCTTTCTGGCCTGGAATTACTGGTCGCCGGCAGGCTACCCGGTCAAGGTCATGCAACAGGCCGACGACCTGCAGGAGCGGATCATTTCCTTCGACAGCCACATCACCGTGCCGATGAAATTCGGCAGCGAGGGCAACGAAGCCGACAAGGACGGCTCGGGGCAGTTCGACCTGGTGAAAGCCGCGCGCGGACGCCTGTCCGGGGCTGCACTGACGGTATTCGGCTGGCCGGAAATCTGGAACGGCGACAACGCCCCGCATCGTCCGACACCCGGTTTCGTCGACGAAGCACGCCATCAGCAGGAAGTGCGTTACAAAATCATCACCGGCATGGTTCGAGATTTCCCCAATCAGGTCGGCATCGCCTACACCCCGGACGACATGCGCCGCCTGCACGGCGAAGGCAAGTTTGCGATCTTCATCAGCATGCTCAACGCCTACCCGCTGGGCAATGACCTGAGCCTGCTGGACCACTGGACCGCACGCGGCATGCGCATGTTCGGTTTCAGTTATGTCGGCAACAACAGCTGGGCCGATTCTTCACGTCCCCTGCCCTTTCTCAATGACACTCCCGACGCTCTGGGCGGCCTGTCGGAGATCGGCAGGCAGGCCGTGCAACGCCTCAACGACCTGGGCGTGATCATCGACGTGTCGCAGATGTCGAGCAAGGCGCTGCAACAGGTCAGCGAGCTGAGCCGCACGCCGATGGTCGCCTCGCACTCGGCGCCGCGTGCGCTGGTGGACATCCCGCGCAACCTCAGCGACGAGGAACTGCAGCTCATCAAGCGCAGCGGCGGTGTGGTGCAGATCGTCGCGTTTCCGGCCTATTTGAAACCGCTGAGCCAGAAAACCCAGGACAAGCTCAACGCGCTGCGCAAGGACTTCGACCTGCCACCGCTGCCGAACCTGGCCATGGCGCTGATGCCCGGCGACCCGATCATCACCGTCTGGCCGGAACAACGCTTCGGCGCCTATGCCAGCAAGCTGTACGCGATTCTCGAGGAGGAGCCCAAAGCCACGGTCAAGGACTTCGTCGACGCCATCGATTACACCGTCCGCAAAATCGGCATCGACCACGTCGGCATCAGCTCCGACTTCAACGATGGCGGCGGCGTGAAAGGCTTCAACAATGTCAGCGAAATCCGCAACGTGACGGCCGAACTGATCGAGCGCGGCTACGCCGAGGCGGATATCACCAAGCTGTGGGGCGGCAATTTCCTACGCGTCTGGGAGCAGGTTCAGGCTGCTGCTCGTCCGGATGTGAAGCACATGAATCTCTCAAACGCCGCTACCCGACCCTCAGGCGCAGACGCTCATGACTGATCGCAGAACCTTCCTCAAACAGGCCGGGCTGCTCGCGGCGGCCCTGCCCCTGGGCTCCGGTCTTGCAACGGCGGCCATGACGCCAGCCACTCAACCGGCCTCCACGGATAAATGGACGCGCCTGAAACAATTGTTCAATCAAGACCCGGACTACGTTCACCTCTCCAATTTTCTGGTCACCTCGCACCCTGCACCGGTTCGTCAGGCCATCGAACAGCATCGCGCGCATATCGACCGCAATCCCGGTCTGGCCATGGACTGGGACCTGGGAGAGACCGAGCGCCGCGAACACGAGGTTCGCGTCTGGGCCGGCAAGTACCTGAACGCCCAGCCCGGCCAAATCGCCCTGACCGGCAGCACCACTGAAGGCCTGGCAATCATCTACGGCGGTCTTCATGTGCGCCCAGATCAGGAGATTCTGACCACCGAACACGAGCACTCCTGCGTCCGCGACATCCTCAAATTCCGTCAGCAGCGCGACGGCACGCAAGTGCGCAAGATTCGCCTGTTCAAGGACCCGGCTACCGTCTCGGCCGATGAAATCATCGGCGCCATCGCGCGCAGCATCCAGCCGAAGACGCGGGTGTTGGGCATGACCTGGGTGCAGTCCGGCAGCGGCGTAAAACTGCCCATCGGTGCGATCGGCGATCTGGTCGAGGAACACAACCGCGACCGTGACGACCAGGACCGCATCCTCTACGTGGTCGACGGCGTGCATGGCTTTGGCGTCGAGAACCTCGATTTCCCGGAGATGAAGTGCGACTTCTATGTCGCCGGCACCCACAAGTGGCTGTTCGGACCACGCGGCACCGGCATCGTCTGCGCCCGTTCGGAACAGGTCAAGGACCTCACGCCGCTGATCCCGACATTCTCGGAAGCCACCGGTTTCAGCACGATCATGACGCCCGGTGGCTACCACTCGTTCGAACACCGCTGGGCGTTGAACGAGGCTTTCAAATTGCACCTGCAACTGGGCAAGGCCGATGTGCAGGCACGTATTCACCAGCTCAACGGTTACCTCAAACAGCGCCTCAAGGCCCAGCCCAATGTCGAGCTGGTGACGCCCATGGACCCTGCGCTGTCGGCGGGCTTCAGCTTCTTCCGGCTCAAGGGCCAGTCGTGCGACGACGTGGCGGCCTGGCTGATGAGGCAGCGCATGGTCGTTGACGCGGTGAGTCGCGACGTCGGCCCGGTGGTGCGCACCGCGCCGGGGCTGCTGAACAGCGAAGCCGAAATCGATCGTTTCATGACGCTGCTCGCCCGGCGCGCCTGACACAAATGCACCGATCACCTGTTTTCCGTTTTCCATCGAGACCCGTCATGAAAAAAACACTGCTGCCCCTGTCCGCCCTGCTCGGCCTTCTGCTCTGCGACAGCGCCTTGGCCGCCACGCCGGTACCCGCGCCCGGTAAGGTGTTCAAGGACTGCAAGGACTGCCCGGAAATGGTCGTGCTGCCTGCGGGCACCTTCACCATGGGTGCGCCCGAAGAGGAACTGGGTCGTCAGCCGGACGAAGGTCCTCTGCACGACGTGACCTTCGCCAAACCCTTCGCCATCAGCCGTTTTCAGGTGCTGAGCGGCGAGTGGAACGCTTACATCAAGAGCTCCGGCTACAAAATGCCGGACGGCGATACCCGACCAGGCCGCGAGTGCAAGGCCGGCACGCCGCGCTACCCGCTGAGCCCGCGTCAGCCTGCGGTGTGCATGGACTGGAACGAAGCCAAGGCGTATGTCGAATGGCTGTCGAAAAAGACCGGCAAGTCCTACCACATGGTCAGCGAAGCACAGCGTGAATACGCGGCACGCGGCGGCAGCAAGGGCTCTTTCCCGTTTCCTATGGACGAAGGCAAGCCCTACAGCATCGCCAAACACGCCAACACCTACGGCCCGGAAGACGGCTTCAGCTACACGGCACCCGCTGGCAGCTACAGCCCCAACGATTTCGGCATCTACGACGCCCACGGCAACGTCTACGAATGGACTGCCGATTGCGAAACCAGCAACTACAACGGCGCGCCCACCGATGGCAGCGCATGGCTGGCCGGTGATTGCACCTGGAAGATGATTCGCGGCAATGACTGGACCGAAGCGCCGATTTTCTCGCGCTCCGGCAACCGCAACAGTCGCCAGCCGGATGTACGGGGTGACTGGCTGGGCTTCCGGGTCGCCCGCGACCTCTGACGGACTTCATGCGCATCCGGGGCCTGAATCAGGCCGGGCCGCACTCACGGACACTGACGAGACACACCATGACCCGCACAACTGAAAGCCTCGCCCGGGAAACCCTGAGAATCCTCAAGCCATTCTGGTGGCTGGTGGCGCTATCGACCTTGCTGGGGATTGTCAGCGGCCTGAGCGTCACTGGCCTGCTGGCCACCATCAACAACGCGATGAACATGCCCGGCGGGCCGGACACGCAGACCGCGCTGCTGTTTGCTGGCCTGTGTGTGCTGACCCTGGCGTGCTCGACCCTGTCCAACCTGTCGACCAACTACGTTGGCCAGCGAGTCGTCGCCAACCTGCGCCGCGAGCTGGCGGCCAAGGTGCTGGTCGCGCCCATCGAGCAGCTGGAACGCTATCGCGCGCACCGCCTGATCCCGGTGCTGCTCAACGACGTCAACACCATCAGCACCTTTGCCCTGTCGGTCGCGCCGATGGTGATTTCGTTTACTGTCACACTAGGCTGCCTGGCCTATCTGGCCGTGCTGTCCTGGCAGATTCTGGCACTGACGGTGCTCACCGTGGTGCTCGGCACCGGCGCGCAATACCTGGCGCATGCGTTCGGCATGCGCAGCATTCTGGCCGCGCGCAACAGCGAAGACGAATTGCAGAAACACTATCAGGCGCTGTCCGCAGGCGCCAAGGAGCTGCGCATTCAGCGCAAACGTCGTCAGCACATGCTCGACGAAAAGATTCACGGGGCCACTGAACACATCTGCCGTTCGAACATTCGCGCTGCCAACATCTTCGTGAGCGCGGAAACCTTCGGTTCGATGCTGTTCTTTGCGGTGATCGGCATGGCCATTGCCTTTCAGGCGCTCTGGCCGACGACCGAAAAGACCGTACTGGGCGGCTTCGTGCTGGTGATGCTGTACATGAAAGGCCCGCTGGAACGCCTGATTACTGCCCTGCCCGGCATCAGCCGTGCGCAGATCGCCATGCGCCGCATTGCCGAGCTGTCATGGAAATTCTCCAGCCCCGAACCGCACCTGCTGGTCAGTGACCGCCCGACGTCGCTGGCCAGCATGCACACGCTGGAACTGCACAACCTGCGCTATGACTACCCGCCGGTCGAGGGCAGCGATGCCTTCCACCTCGGCCCGGTCGATTTGAGCATCAAACAGGGCGACATCGTGTTCATCGTCGGCGAGAACGGTTGTGGCAAGACCACGCTGATCAAGCTGCTGCTGGGCCTGTACACGCCGCAACAGGGCGAGATCCGCCTCAATGGCCAGGCCGTCAGCGCGGAAAACCTGGATGACTACCGCCAGCTGTTCACCACGATTTTCGCCGACTACTACCTGTTCGACGAGCCGTTGCAGGGTCAGGCCGCGCTGCCGCAGGACGCGGGCAAATACCTGGAGCGCCTGGACATCGCGCACAAGGTCAGGATCGAGAACGGGGCCTTCACCACCACCGATCTGTCGACCGGTCAGCGCAAGCGTCTGGCGCTGATCAATGCGTGGCTAGACGAGCGTCAGGTGCTGGTGTTCGACGAGTGGGCCGCCGATCAGGACCCGGCGTTCCGTCGCGTGTTCTACACCGAGCTGCTGCCGGAACTGAAGCAACAGGGCAAGACCATCATCGTGATCTCCCATGACGACCGCTATTTCTACGTCGCCGACCAGTTGGTGCGGATGCAGGCCGGGCAGATTCAGGTCGAACAGGTTCACAGCGAAACCCGCGACAAAACTATTCCGGCGTGATTCACCCACGCCTTGAACGCCCCGCCCGGTACGTCCGTGAGCGGGGCTTTTTTTGCCTGCGCACTCCGCGCCACGCTCAATTGCTAGCCAAACGCCATGTTTTTTAGTGAATTGTGAAAAAAACATTAAATAAACGTTATTCGCTTTCGTTCTCATTAACAGCGAATTGCGCGCCCAGCCATCTCTCGCGCAACGCCCCATAAAAAGTAGCTCACGCCTGCCCGGTCGACGGCTGGACCCGACTGCGCAGAACTGAACGACGCCCCCAATCTCCTTGCCGATACTCACTGGAAAGAGCCAATTCATGCACAACCCGTCACGACTCACCCCGCTCAGCAAAGCGTTGATGCTCAGTCAGATGTTCCGCTCCCGGCCATCCATGGCGGCCATGGGTCTTGCGCTGTGCATGCCGGTCGCCGGCCAGGCGCAGGAAACTGTCGCAGACGATTCGAACACGACGGGCACGGTCAATCTGGCCCCGACCGCAATCGACTCGCATTACCTGGGCACCAGCACCGACGGCACCGGTTCCTACACCACCGGCGCAGTGAGTATCGGCAAGGGTGCACCGCAATCGCTGCGCGAAACACCGCAATCGGTGAGCGTGGTGACTCGGCAAGTCATGGATGACAACAACCTCACCAGCCTCAGCGACGTGCTGGAAGACACTCCCGGTATCACCTTCCAGTACCGTAACTTCGGCGGTCACGTGTACACCTCGCGCGGCTTCTCGCTGCTGGCGGAGAGCTTCCTGGTCGACGGCATTGGCGGTCAGGGCTATCAGATCACCGGCTGGATGCAGCCGGACATGGCGATCTACGACCGTGTGGAAGTGCTGCGCGGCGCGTCAGGGCTGCTGGTCGGTGCCGGTCAGCCCGGCGGCGCGGTCAATCTGGTGCGCAAACGCCCGACCGCCGAGAACAAATTTTCGATCACCACCCGCGCCGGCTCCTGGGACCAGTACCGGGTCGACCTGGATGGCAGCGGCAAGCTCAACGATTCCGGCACCCTGCGCGGGCGCATGGTCGCGGCCTACGATGACAGCGGCTCCTACCTGGACGGTCGCGACAGCCGTACGCCGCTGCTGTACGGCATCGTCGAAGCCGACCTGAGCGATGACACCACCCTGACCATGAGCCTGCGTCGTCAGGAACAGGTCATCAACGGCTACTCGATCTATGGCCTGCCGCGCTACAGCAACGGCCAGTCGCTGGGCCTGTCGCGCTCGACCAACCTGGCGCAGAAGTGGAACCGCCATGAAAGCGACATGACCGAGGTGTTCACCGAAGTCGCGCATCGCTTCAATGAGGACTGGACCAGCCGGACGTCGTTGACCTATTCCCAGGGTGGCTTCGATCAGAACATTGCCTTCGCACGGGGCGCAGTGGATCCCGTGACGCTGGCGGGTTCCAACTTCCAGGGCACGCTGTTCCGCAAGGACGAGGTCGACAGCGTCGGTCTGAACAGCCAGCTGGAAGGCAATTTCAACGCGTTCGGCCTCGAACATCAGGTGACCCTGGGTGCCGACTGGTCGAAGCAGAACGCCAACACGCATCAGGCGACCGTGACCAGACGCACCGCAGTCAACGTTTTCGACGTCAACGAGAATGCGTTTGCCAAACCGGCCCGTCCCGCTTGGCAAAATGACATCGACACCACCGAAGAACGTGCGGGCCTGTACGCCAACACGCGTATTCACCTGAGCGAACCGTTGAGCGTAGTGCTGGGCACGCGCCTCAGCTGGTATGACTACAAGTACGACGTCAAAACCGGTGCGGCAAATAGTTACGAATCCAAGCAGACTCAGGAATTCACCCCGTTCGCCGGCCTGATCTATGACATCAACGACAGCTGGTCGTGGTACGCCAGCTATGCCGACATCTTCACGCCACAGGCCAACTACGTCACCGCTGGCGGCTCACCACTGGATCCGGCCATCGGTTCCAACTACGAAACCGGCTTCAAGGGCGAGCTGTTCGACAAGCGCATGAACCTGTCGATGGCGCTGTTCTATATCAAGCAGAAAGATGTGGCTGCCGTTGATGTGAACACCACTGAACTGTGCCCTACCAGCTCCGACGGCTCCTGCTACCTGCAGGACGGCATCAGCCGCAGCAAGGGCGTCGATGTCGAGGCCAGCGGTGAAGTGCTGCCGGGGCTGCAAGTGTTCGGCGGTTACACCTACAACATGCTGCGCAACAACGGCGACTCGGATGTGGCTTACGAAACGCCGAAACACATGCTGCGCCTCAACACCAGCTACAACCTGCCGGGTGCCTGGAACCGTCTGACCCTGGGCGCTGGAGTGTCGGCGGATTCGGGTTACGAAGTGCCGTCCAACAAAGAACTGGGCGTGGCCGGCCGAGCCATCTGGGATGCCAGGGCGTCGTGGAAACTGGACGAAAACTGGAAGGTGTCACTCAACGCCGAAAACCTGTTCGACCGCAAGTACTACACCACCTCGATCGCCACCGACCGCTCCAACGTCTACGGCGAACCGCGCAGCTACGTCCTGACCTTGCGGGGGGATTTCTGATCTAAGCTCAGCGTTATGAAAATCCCTGTGGGAGCGAGCTTGCTCGCGAAGGCAATGGTTCAAACGCCCTGATTTCCGGGACTGGACAGGCCTCTTCGCGAGCAAGCGAAGCGTTGATCGCGCGGCGCGGCACCATCGTGCCCATGCCCCGCGCGGAGCGGCTTCGGTTCGTGATACAGCGCTCTGCACGCGACCGGGCTGCCGCAAATGCATTATCCTTCGCCATTGATCTCAACGAGCCATCCCTCCCATGCAAACATCCTCCAGCCGTCTGCGCACAGGCCGCGTGAAAACGCTCGGCCTGCGTCTGGGCGGTGTGGGGTTGTTGCTGGTGTTGAGTGTTCAGGGACAGGCACTGGCAGAGGAATTCGAGTTCGATATCCCGGCCCAGACCCTGAGCAGTGCCCTGAAGGAATTGGGCCGCCAGTGCGATCTGCAAATCCTCTATAACCCCGACGACCTGAACGGCAAGCTCAGCAGCCCGGTGCATGGCAGGCTGACGCCCGAACAGGCAGTGGCCGACCTGCTGAAAAAAGCCAACGTAGCGCACAGTCTTGAAGACAACACCCTGACCCTTGGCGCGGCTGCCTCCGCACACACCATGAACCTGGGGCCGGTGGCGATCAAGGGCGACTCGTTCGGCATCACCACCGAGGGCAGCGGCTCGTATGCGGCCACTGGCGTGGGTATCAACAAGACCGCTCAGTCGCTGCGCGAAACGCCGCAGTCGGTCACCGTCATGACCCGCCAGGTGATGGACGACAAAAACCTCACCGGCCTCGACGAAGTGATGGCCCAAACGCCCGGCATCACCTTTTCTCAACGTAACTTCGGCTCTCATGTCTTCAGCTCTCGAGGCTTCGCGCTGGAGGACGAGAGTTACATCATCGATGGCGTGGCTGGTCAGGGTTACAGCGTGACCGGCTGGATGACCCCGGACATGGAAATCTACGACCGCGTCGAAGTGCTGCGCGGCGCGGCCGGTCTGCTGATCGGCGCGGGCAACCCCGGTGGTGCGGTCAATCTGGTCCGCAAGCGCCCGACCGCCCTGCCGCAGTTCTCGATTACCACGCGCGCAGGCAGTTGGGACAACTACCGGGTCGATCTGGATGGCAGCAGCAAACTCAACGATTCAGGCAGCGTCCGCGGGCGTTTTGTAACGTCCTATGAAGACCGCGGCTATTTCACCGATGGTCTGCAGAAAACCGCGCCGTTGCTCTACGGCATCCTGGAAACCGACCTGAGCGAAGACACCACCCTGACCCTGGGCGTGCGCCATCAGAACGCGGACACCCAAGGCTTTTCGATCTTCGGTCTGCCCCGCTACAGTAACGGCAAGGCCATCGACCTGCCGCGCTCCACGTCGTTGGCCCAGGATTGGAACCGCCACCAGACCCGCACCGACGAAGTGTTCAGCGAGCTGGAAACCCGCTTTGACGAGAACTGGAGCGGCACACTGTCGGCAACCCACTCCGATGGCGCTTTCGATCAGAAGGTGGCCTACGCACAGGGCGCTATTGATCCAGCGACGCAGAGCGGTTCCCGACTGGTCAGAACCCTGTTCCGCTCGGACGATATCCATAGCAATGGCATCGACGCGCACCTGGACGGCCGGTTCGACGCCTTTGGCCTGACTCACCAGTTGACCGTCGGCGGTAATGGGTCCGAGCAGAAACGCGAGTCGCGCTATGCCACAGTCAACGCCAATCAGCCGCTGGCTATCTTCAGCCCCGACCACGATGCGATTGCCGAGCCTACGCGCCCGGCCTGGAGCAGCACGGACTACAGCGACAAGCGCTATGGCGTCTACAGCAACCTGCGCCTGAGCCTGACAGAATCGTTGAGCCTGGTGATGGGTGGCCGGGTCAGCAGCTATGACTATCAGACCACGTCCGCAGGCGTAAACCGTCGCGCGCAGGAGGACAATCAGGTCACGCCGTTTGCGGGGGTTATCTACGACCTCACCCGGGACTGGTCGTGGTACGCCAGTTACACGGATATTTTTCTGCCGCAAAGCGCCTATCGAACCGCGTCAGGCACGCTGCTTGATCCGGCCATCGGCGCCAGCCATGAAACCGGCATCAAGGGCGAGCTGCTCGACAAACGTCTGAACCTGTCACTGGCGCTGTTCTATGTGAAGCAGAAGGACGTGGCCGTCGAAGATGATGCCAATGCGGGTCAGTGCCTGAGCAATGATGCCTATGGGACCTGCTACCTGAACGGTGACATCCGGCGCAGCAAGGGCATCGACATGGAAGTCAGCGGCGAGCCGTTACCGGGGTTGCAGACTTTGGCCGGGTACACGTTCAACATCACCCGCGGCAGTGACGGGCAATCGATTTCAGCAGAAACACCCCGGCATATGCTGCGCCTGACCACCAGCTACACCCCGCCCGGCGCCTGGCGTCGGTTGAGCGTCGGCGGCGGAGTGTCGGCGCAGAGCGGCTACTCGGAACACGAGTCGACCCAACCCATCGATAACGCTGGCCGGGCCGTCTGGGATGCCCGGGTCGCGTGGAAAATCGACGAACACTGGTCGGTGGCGCTCAACGGCAACAACCTGCTGGATCGCAAATACTACAAGGCCACCGGCGACATCGACCGCGGTAACTACTACGGCGACCCGCGCAACTACGTCCTGACCCTGCGCGGAGATTTTTAAGCGACACTCGCGCCGCGCACTCAAGAGCGGACGCAGAGCGTCCAGAAAGGCATGCCCACGCTGGAGTGAACTGACTCCAAAAAGTCGGACGGTTGACTATCGTTCCCATGCTCCGCGTGGGAATGCAGTTCGTGACGCTCTGCGTCACACAGCGGCTTTTCTTTGTCAGGTGCATTTGGGTTCGGCTCAGGTCACCTTTTCGCCCCTCGGCGACCTACTTTGATGGGGCCAAAGTAGGCAAAACCCGCAGCTCCGTTTCCGGCCCGACTTCGTCGGGTTCCTTCGCCCT
>NZ_WIBD01000004.1:221099-248080 GCF_009495975.1 Pseudomonas sp. SZ57
GCTACCCCCGGATCAGCGCCAGAACTCAGCCGTCACTTACGTCGCAATTTGCGTTGTCAGTGCCATCGTGGTTGAAAAGCACTTATGGAGCAGTGGCTGGCAATGAATGGCCATCGTCCCCACGCTCCGCGTGGGAATGCCGTTCGTGACGCTCTGCGTCACACAAACCGCTCGGCAAGCCCCTGCAGAAACGCTTCCGCGATCACCAGGTTGTCGTGTCGCTGATCGATCGTCGTCGAGCTGCGCAGTCCGTTGACCGAGCATTGTTCCAGCAGCACCGCTTCGGCCTTGGCAATCTGCCCCGGTTTGCGGCTTTGCCCTGCCCACCAGCAATCGGCCTGTACATTGAGGGTCTTCAAGGTAAACGCCTGGCTGAGTTTTGCGTTGGCTTCCAGCAATGTGTAACCGGTTTCAATTTCGTCCTGCACCGCGATGTCCTGGAACATGCTGCGCAGGCTGTCGACGTTCATCGCGTGTTGCAGCGCGATCTGCTCGATCACTCGATCAATCACCTCACTCTCCCCGGTCACCGACTGCCGGGCCGTTTCGATCAGGTCGACAATGGTTTGCTCCTGCAAGCCCGGCACAAAGGCCTGCAGGCTCTTGATCAGGCTGCGGTAGTAGTTTTCGCCCTGCTGCTGCGTGGTGACGTGCGGGTCCTCTTCGACCCATTGCATGCCGACCGATGCCGGTAGCTGGGTGTCGACCAGCCCGAGAAAGCTCACCACCTCGCCAGCGCGCTCCAGCACATGCGCGACCTCGACGGCCAGCGCGCCGCCCATCGACCAGCCCAGCAGGTTGTACGGCCCGTGCGGCTGGGTCATGCGGATCTGTTCGACGTAGTAGTCGACCATGTCCTGCCACGACGTATCGAACCAGCCCGGCACCACATAGGCCTTGTTGACCAGCCCGTAAACCCTTCGGCTGTCGCTCAACCTGCCCGCCAGCGGGTAATACGAATAGGTGCCACCACCGCCCGGAGGCAGGCAGAACAGTGGCGCATGCGCCGAGCCATTGGCGTTCATGGCGATGACCGCCGATTTGACCCTGGCTTCATCGGCACGCATGAAATCGGCCAGCTCGCCCAGGGTCTGCAGCAACAGCAAGTCATGCAGCTTGATGGAGATATCGAACGTCTCGCGAATCCTGCCCGCCAGTGAAACCGCCAGCAGCGAGTGCCCGCCCAGCGCGAAGAAGTTGTCGTTGAGCCCGACCCGTTCGACGTGCAACACCTGCTCCCACAACGCAGCAAGGCGTTGCTCGAATGCGCTGCGCGGCGCCACATAACCCTGCTGTGAACGGGCCACGTCCGGTTTCGGCAGCGCTCTGCGATCCAGCTTGCCATTGGCGGTCAGCGGCATCGAATCGATAACGACAAAGTAGCCCGGCACCATGTAATCCGGCACATGAGCCTTGAGGTGGGCCTGCAGACGCTCGCGCAGAACGTCCGGCGCCTCAGCGGCATCGGTCGGCACCAGATAGGCCACCAGTTGCTTGCCGGACGGCCCGTCGATGTCGATCACCGTGGCTTCGCGCACGGCGGCATGCTCATGCAGACGCGCTTCGATTTCGCCCAGCTCGATGCGCAAGCCGCGAATCTTCACCTGATGGTCGATACGCCCGGCGTAGTCGATGACACCTGCGTCGCGATAACGCGCCAGATCGCCGGTGCGGTACAGCCTGCCGCCGCCCTGCTCGTCGAACGGGTCCGGTACGAAACGCTCAGCCGTCAGAGCTGCACGGTTGTGATAACCCCGCGCCAGCCCGACGCCCCCCAGGTACAACTCCGCCGCCACGCCCTGTGCAGCTGGCAGCAGACCGTCGTCGAGGATGTGGGTTTTCAGGTTGTCGATCGGCCGCCCGATCGGCACGCTGAGGATGTCATCCGTGCTGCAAGTCCAATGGGTCACGTCGATGGCGGCTTCTGTCGGGCCATACAGGTTGTACAGGCCGGCCTGCGGCAGCCGCTTGAGCACCTGAGCGGCCAGCTCGGCAGGCAGTGCTTCGCCGCTGCACACCACCCGACGCAGCGTGTTACAGCTTTCCACATGAGGATGAGCCATGAACGCCTGCAGCATCGAAGGCACGAAATGCAGGGTCGTTATCTGATGCTCGCGGATGGTCTGCACCAGCCGCTCGGGATCGCGATGATCGCCCGGCAGCGCCATGGCCAGACGTGCGCCGGTCATCAGCGGCCAGAAGAATTCCCAGACCGACACGTCGAAACTGAACGGTGTCTTCTGCAGAACCGTGTCGCTGCCATCCAGTGCGTAAGCCTTCTGCATCCAGTGCAAGCGGTTGACCAAAGCACGATGGCTATTGCCCGCGCCCTTGGGTTTGCCGGTCGAACCCGAGGTGTAAATCACGTAAGCCAGATTCAATGGATGGCTGAGGTTGACCGGGTTGGCGGGGCTGTAACCCTCCAGCCAGTCGCCGTCCTGATCCAGGCACAGACTGTGTACCTGCGCAGGAACTGGTAGGCGTTCCTGCAACGAAGCCTGGGTCAGCAGCAAGCCAATCCCGCTGTCCTGCATCATGTAAGCCAGCCGATCTTCGGGATAATCCGGGTCCAGCGGTACATAAGCGCCACCTGCTTTAATGATCGCCAGCAGACCGATGACCAGTTGCAGACTGCGCTCGACGCAAATCCCAACCAGCACGTCCGGGCCGACGCCCGACTCACGCAGACGATGCGCAAGCTGATTGGCGCGGGCGTTGAGTTGCGCGTAGCTCATCTGCTCGGCGGCGAAAATCAGCGCCGGCGCGTCCGGCGTGGCGCGCACCTGGGCTTCGATCAGGCTGTGCAGGCAGTCCTCGCTCGGGAAGTCTGCGGCTGTGGCGTTCCACTCGCGCAGCACATGCTGCTGCTCGTCGTCGTTCAACAGCGCCAGTTCGCCAAGCGCCGCCTGTGAGTCATGCGCCAGCGCCTGCAGGACCTGCTGAAAATGCGCCGACAACTGCGCCATGTGTTGCTCGCTGAACGCCTCACGGGCGTAACTGAAGCGCAACGTCAGGGTTTCACCGAGATTGACCACCAGCGTCAGTGGATAATGCGTCTGCTCCTGCGTGTACAGACCACCGAACACCAGCCCCGGCGGCGCCGCCTGTTGCAGGGCTTCGGACACCGGGTAGTTTTCGAACACCAGAATGGTGTCGAACAGCGCCTCGCCAGCGCTGCGTGCCCAACGCTGAATCTCGTACAGCGGCGTGTGTTCATGCTCACGCAGAGCGATATTCTGCGCCTGCACCTGTTGCACCCACTCCGCCACGCGCTGCTCGGCACGTGGGCTGGCGATCACCGGCAGGGTATTGATGAACAGCCCGAGTTGCTCCTCGACACCCGGCAGATCCGCCGGACGCCCGGCCACGGTTGCGCCGAAGGTGACGCTGGACTGCCCCGTGTAGCGTTGCAGCACCAGCAGCCAGGCCGATTGCACCAGCGTGTTGAGGGTCACGCGCTGCTCGCGGGCAAACTCGCTCAGTTGCCGGGTGTTCTCGGCGTCGATCAAGTGCAGGTAATCACCGTGCCCCTCGCCGTTCTCAGGCGCCTTGAAGGCCTGCACCAGCCGCGTAGGCTCATCGAGTTCAGCCAGCTGTCCAGTCCAGAAACGCTCGCTGAGCCCGGCATCCTGACGCTGCAGCCATTCGATGTAGTCACGATAGCGGCTGACCTGCCTCGGCAGTGTCTGTCCGCTGTAACGCTGCAGCACTTCACCGAGCAGGCGCGAGCTGCTCCAGCCATCCATGAGGATGTGATGGCTGGTGTAGATCAGCTGATGGCTCTGCTCGCCGGTGCGCAATACGGCCAGGCGTAGCAACGGCCCGTGGGCCAGATCGAAACCCTGCTGGCGGTCGGCATTGGCCCATTGGTCGATCCAGCCGGACGACTGCTCCCGCGCATCCAGCTCGACAAAAGGCATGCGCACATCACGCAAGACCACTTGCAGCGCTGGCTGCAGATGGCTGATGAAAGCGCTGCGCAGCACCTCATGAGCATCCAGCGTAGCCTGCCAGGCGGCGCGGAAACGCGGCACGTCCAGACCGCTGACCTCGATGCGCATCTGGTTGATGTAATTGCCCGCCTCCTGCTCGAACAGGGTGTGGAACAGCATGCCCTGCTGCATCGGTGCCAACGGGTAGAGGTCTTCGATCTGCCCGGCAGATATTGGCAAACTGCTCAGCTGCGACTGGCTCAGGCGCGCCAGCGGAAAGTCCGACGGAGTCGCCCCAGCCACGCCTTCGGTGGTGCAATGGGCAATCAATTGTTGCAATTCGGCGGCGTACTCATCGGCCAGACGCTGCACGGTCTCGCGCTCGAACACCGCGCCACTGAAGGTCCAGCTCAGGCGCAGCTCACCGGCGTACACCTGACCGTTGATGCTGATTGGTGCAGCCAGCGGCGCAGCGGCACTTTGTGAGGCTCCGCTGCTATCGGCCGAAGGAGTGAACAGTGCTTCCGGTGCGTCGAAGCTGCCGTCGAACTGCCCGAGGTAATTGAACACGATGCTGCCCAGCGGCAGGGCTTGCAGGGTCTGCCGCGCCGATTCGCGGCCCAGGTAGCGCAACGCGCCGTAACCGATGCCCTTGTCGGGCACTGCGCGCAGTTGCTCCTTGATGGTCATGATCGAATCGGCCAGCGAGGCCTGCGGGGTGAGCCTGACCGGGTACACATTGCTGAACCAACCCACCGTGCGGCTCAGGTCCAGTGCGTCGAACAGGTCTTCGCGACCATGGCCTTCGAGACGAATCAGTGCATGGGGCTGCGCGGTCCAGCGGCTGATAACCCGCGCCAGCGCGGTCAGCAGCAGGTCATTGATCTGCGTGCGGTAAGCCGCCGGGGCGTCCTGCAGCAGTTGCCGGGTCAGGTCGCTGTTCAATTGGGTGACCACCGACAGCGCGTGCTGCTGTTGCTGGCCGCCATGCGGATGATCACACGGCAAGGCATCGCTGACGTCCTGCAATTGCGCCTGCCAGTAGCCCAATTCCTGCTCCAGCGCCGGGCTTTGCGCGTAGGCCTGCAAGTGCTCGGCCCAGCTTTTCAGCGAGCTGGTTTTCGCCGGCAGCAGCGCTGGCTGACCTGCTGCCAGGGCGATGTAAGCCTGTTGCAGGTCTTCCAGCAACACCCGCCATGACACGCCGTCCACCAGCAGATGATGAATCACCAGCAGCAGGCGCTGTTCGCCTTGCGGCAGGTTGATCAGCACGGCACGCAATAGCGGTCCGTTTTTCAGGTTCAAGCTGCGTTGCGCCTCATCGGCCAGTTCGGGCAAACGCTCGATAGTGTCCAGCTCATGGGTCCAGAGCAGCTCGCGAGTGTTCAGCGTGCCGAAGGTAGCCTGCCATTGGTCGTTCTGCTGGCTGAAACCCAAGCGCAGTGCGTCGTGCTGTTCGACCAACGCCGTCAATGCTGACTGAAGATGAGTGGCCTCCAGCGTTTGCAGCGGCTTGAGCATCAGCGCCTGATTCCAGTGCTGACGCTCAGGGATGTCCAGCTCGAAGAAACGCGCCTGAATCGGCAGCAACGGCAACAAACCGCTGATCTGCTCTGCCACAGCGGTGGGCTTTTTCTGAATCAGTTTTGCCACCGAAGCCAGTTGGCCAATGGTCTGCTTTTCGAACAATTGTTTGGGGCTGAGCTTGATGCCCTGACGCTTGGCGCGGGCGATGATCTGCAGACTTAGGATCGAATCGCCGCCCAGTTCGAAGAAGTTGTCGGTGCTGCCGACCTGCTCCAGTTTCAACACATCCGCCCACACGGCGGCGAGCTTTTCCTCGATCTCGCCGACCGGCGCGGTGTAACGCTGTTTGACCACGCCAGGTCTGGGCAAGGCGCGCTTGTCGAGCTTGCCATTGGCGGTCACCGGCAGACGCTCCAGGAGCATGATCTGCGCGGGCACCAGATACTCCGGAAGGCGAGCCGCCAGTTGCTCACGCAGTTTGTCGACGTTGAGGCTCGTGCCGCCCGCCGCCACGCAATAGGCCACCAGTTGCAGACGTGTTTCATCGCTTTCCAGCGGCTGCGCCAGCACCACGGCTTCGGCGACGTTTTCCAGGGTTTGCAGAAGCTGGCCGACCTCGCCCGGCTCGACCCGGTAACCGCGGATTTTCACCTGATCGTCAGCACGGCCCAGGTATTCCAGCACGCCATCCACCCACCGCGCGCGGTCGCCTGTACGGTACAGACGCTGACCGTTGGCGTCCGGGTCCGGCACAAAGCGTTCGGCAGTCATTGCCGCACGGCCCAGATAACCCTGCGCCAGCCCGCGTCCGCCCAGATACAGTTCACCGGTCACCCGTTCGGCCACCGGGTTCAGGTAAGCGTCCAGCACCCGCGCCTTGCCGTTGGTCAGCGGCTGACCGACCGGCACACTGCGGCAGGCGTCTATAGGCCCCGCCACTTCGTGGGTCAGGATGCCCACCGTGGTTTCGGTCGGGCCGTAGTGGTTGATGATCCGGCAGCCCGGTTTGAGCGCACGCACCTGCTCGATCAACGCCCAGGCGCTGGCCTCTCCACCCAGAATCAGCACCTGCCCAGGCAGCACGTCCGCCGGGTTGGCGGCCTGCAGCAGGCCCTGCAAATGGCTGGGCACGATTTTCAGCACGTCAACCTGATGCTCGGCCATATAACGCGCAAAACCGTCAGGGTCGAACGCCTGTTCGTGAGACAGCAGGTGCAGCGTCCGGCCGGACGCCAGCGCGCCGAACAACAGCGTGTGCCCCAGGTCGGCAGCGACCGTCGACACCATCGCCATGCTCGCCCCGTCGTTCAACGCCAGGCGCTCAAGCACGCCCTGCACATAGTTGGCCAGCGCGCCGTGGCTGATCACCACGCCCTTGGGCTGCCCGGTGGAGCCGGAGGTGTAGATGATGTACGCCGCTTGCCCGGGCAGCACCCGAACATCCAGCGCCTGGCTGTCGACGGCGGCCCACAGCGCAGCGTCGAACGCCAGCACCGGGCATACGCCCAACCGCGCGGCCTTGTCGTCATCGCGCGCATGCACCAGCAGCACCGCGCCGCTGTCACGGACCAGTTGCTGCAGACGCTCGGCCGGTTGCGCGCTGTCCAGCGGCAGGTACACCGCGCCCAGCTTCAGCACCGCCAGCAGGCTGACCACCCATTCCACAGAGCGGTCCAGGCACAGCGCGACGGTCATGCCCGGTTTGATGTCCTGGGCGTGCAGGTAGCGGGCGAATTGGTTACTGCGTGTCTCAAGCTCGTCAAAGCTCAACACCTGCTGGCCCACACGCAACGCAGTCTTGCCATGCCCGGCACGCAGGCCCTGTTGCCAGAGGCTGAGAAAAACGGGGCAGGCAAAGTCCTGGGTTTGCTCGGCGACCAGCGACGATACCGCGTGTGGAAGATCGGCCAGACGCCGGTCGGTGTCCGAAACCAGTGCGTGCAGCACGCTGCGCAACGCGTCGGCGATACGCTCGATGGTCTGCGCTGCGAACAGGTCGGTGGCGTAGGTGAAATAACCGCGTACCCCGTCGAGCGTGTCGGTGAAGTCGAAGGCCAGGTCGAAACGCGCATCGCTGCTGCCCATCGGGAACTCATCGACCGTCAGGCCCGACACGCGCTGCCCGTTGCCATCGGCCGCCAGCACGTGCTGATTGATCTTGAACTGGAACAGCGGGTTGTGGCCCGGATTGCGCTCCGGCGCCAAGGCATCCACCAGATGCTCGAACGGCAGTTCCTGATGCGACTGCGCGCCCGTGACCACCTGCTTGACCTGATCCAGCAGCTCGGCAAAGCTCTGCCGCTCATCCACCTGCACACGCAGCACCTGAGTGTTGATGAAAAAGCCGATCAGCCCTTCCAGCTCGCTGCGTGTGCGCCCGGCATTGGGTCCGCCGATGCGGAGGTCGGACTGCCCGCTGAAGCGCGACAGCACCACCGACAGCGCCGCCAGTGTCACCATGAACAGGGTCTGGCCGTTGTTGCGCGCCAGGCTTTTCAGTTGCGCGGAGAGTTGCTGCGGCAGGTCGACGCGCACACTCGCACCGCGATGGCTGGGTTGCAGCGGACGCGGATGATCCAGTGGCAGGCTCAGCAACGGATGTTCGCTGCCCAGTTGCTGTTTCCAATAGTGCAGCTGCCGCTCGCCCTCCCCGGCCTCCAGCCAGGCGCGTTGCCAGATCGCGTAGTCGGCGTACTGAATCGCCAGGGCGGGCAACGGCACCGGCTGCCCGGATACCTGCGCCTGATACAACTGCACGAACTCGCGAATCAGCACTTCGCCGGACCAGCCATCGGACACCACGTGATGCATGCACACGGTCAGTACGTGTTCGCTTTCACTCAGCTGGAACAGCTTGACCCGCAGCAGCGTACCGCTCAACAGATCGAAAGGCTTTTGCAACTCGGCGCGCACCTGCTGCTCGATGTCTGCGGGCGCCACCGACGCGAACTCAAGGGCGACCGTGGCCTGCTCGAGAATCTCCTGATAGAACGCGCCGTCCTCTGAAACGAAGCGGGTACGCAGGGTTTCATGACGCTGCACCAGCAGGTCCAGCGCCGCGCTCAGGGCCTGACGGTCCAATGCGCCATTCAGACGCACCGCCATGGGCACGTTGTAGGCCGCGTTGCCCGGCTCCATCTGCCAGAGGAACAGCATGCGCTGCTGCGCGTAGGACAGCGGAATACGCGCTGCGGCGTGTCGGGTCACGGCGATGGGCAGCAGTTTGAAGCTCTGCCCGGTCTCGTGCATCTTGGCGAGGATCTGCCGGCGCTGTTCGACGGGCAAGCCGACGAAACGCTGGGCGATACGCTCTGCTGCAGACTTGTCCATGTCAGATACCCGCCATTTCATTCATCATTTTTTCAATATCGGACAAGCCGTCCTCGGTCAGCGACAGGCCACTGCCGGCGAAGGCCTGAATAAATTCGTTCAATTGTGGTTTCTCGAAGATCAGGCGCAGCGGAATGTCGATTCCCAGGCCGGTGTGGATTCTGGAAATCAGCTGCGTCGCCAGCAGCGAGTGGCCACCGAGCTCGAAGAAGTCGTCGCTCAGCCCGACACGCTCGACTTTCAGCACATCGGCCCAGATCGCCGCCATCTGCTGTTCCTGCTCTGTGGACGGCGCGACGTACTGGCGCTGCAACTGGCTGGCGTCCGGTTTCGGCAGTGCCTTGCGATCGAGCTTGCCGTTGGCGCTCAGCGGCATTCTGTTCAGCACGATGAAATGCGTGGGCACCATGTAATCCGGCAGCGATTCCTTGAGGAAGGCCTTGAGCGCATCACGCAACTGATCGTCGTGGTGCTCGACAACCAGATACGCCGCCAGCTGTTTGCCGGACGGGCCGTCAACGTCGATCACCACCGCCTCATGAACACTGTCGTGCTCCAGCAGGCAGGCTTCTATTTCGCCCAGCTCGATGCGCAAGCCGCGAATCTTCACCTGATGGTCGATACGCCCGGCATAGTCGATAACGCCCGTGTCGCGATAACGCGCCAGATCGCCAGTGCGGTACAGCCTGCCGCCGCCCTGCTCGTCGAACGGGTCCGGTACGAAACGCTCAGCCGTCAGTGCTGCACGGTTGTGGTAGCCCCGCGCCAGACCGACGCCGCCCAGATACAACTCCGCCGCCACGCCCTGTGCAGCAGGCAGCAGGCCGTCGTCGAGGATGTGGGTTTTCAGGTTGTCGATCGGCCGGCCGATCGGCACGCTGAGCACGTCGTCGGTGGTGCACGTCCAATGGGTCACGTCGATGGCCGCTTCGGTCGGGCCATACAGGTTATACAGACCGGCCTGCGGCAAACGCTTGAGCACCTGGGCGGCCAGCTCGGCAGGCAGTGCTTCGCCGCTGCATACCACTCGGCGCAGTGTGTCGCAGCTTTCCACCTGCGGATGAGTCATGAACGCCTGCAGCATTGACGGCACGAAATGCAGGGTCGTTATCTGATGCTCGCGGATGGTCTGCACCAGCCGCTCGGGGTCGCGGTGATCACCCGGCAGTGCCACGGCCAGACGTGCGCCGGTCATCAGCGGCCAGAAGAACTCCCAGACCGACACGTCGAAACTGAACGGCGTCTTCTGCAGAACCGTGTCGCTGCCATCCAGCGCGTAAGCCTTCTGCATCCAGTGTAAGCGGTTGACCAAAGCACGATGGCTGTTGCCCGCGCCCTTGGGTTTGCCGGTCGAACCCGAGGTGTAAATCACATAAGCCAGATTCAATGGATGGCTGAGGTTGACCGGGTTGGCGGGGCTGTAACCCTCCAGCCAGTCGCCGTCCTGATCCAGGCACAGACTGTGTACCTGCGCAGGAACTGGTAGGCGTTCCTGCAACGAAGCCTGGGTCAGCAGCAAGCCAATCCCGCTGTCCTGCATCATGTAAGCCAGCCGATCTTCGGGATAATCCGGGTCCAGCGGTACATAAGCGCCACCCGCTTTAATGATCGCCAGCAGACCGATTACCAGTTGCAGACTGCGCTCGACGCAGATCCCCACCAGCACGTCCGGGCCGACGCCCGACTCACGCAGGCGATGCGCAAGCTGATTGGCGCGGGCGTTGAGTTGCGCGTAGCTCATCTGCTCGGCGGCGAAAATCAGCGCCGGCGCGTCCGGCGTGGCACGTACCTGCGCTTCGATCAGGCTATGCAGACAGGTTTCGCTGGGGAAGTCTGCGGCTGTGGCGTTCCAGTCGTGGAGAATCTGCTGCCGTTCAGCCCTGTCGAGCATCGGCACTTCGGCGATGCGCTGTGTAGCATTGGCGCAGATGGCCTGCAACAAGGCCAGCCAGTGCCCGGCCATGCGCTCGATGGTGCGCGGGTCAAACAGCGCTGTCGCGTAGGTCAGGCCAGCGCTCAGGCCACCGTCATGTTCGGCAGTGTTCAGGGTCAGGTCGAACTGCGCCGGGTAACTGTCCGGCAGCAAGGCTTCGACCTGCAGACCTTGCAGCGCGCGGACGTCGGCGCTGGCCTGGCTCTGGTGATTGAACATCACCTGAAACAGCGGACTGTGGCTGAGGCTGCGTTGTGGCTGCAGGGCTTCGACCAGTTGCTCGAATGGCAGCTCCTGATGCGCCTGGGCTTGCAGGGCGGTGTGTTTGACCTGCTGCAGCAACTCGTTGAAGGTCGTGTGCACGTCAAATTCGGCGCGCAGCACCTGCGTGTTGACGAAGAAGCCGATCAGGCCTTCGGTTTCAGCGCGGTTGCGGTTGGCAATCGGCACGCCGACACGAATGTCCGACTGGCCGCTGTGACGGTGCAGCAGGCTCTGGAATGACGCCAGCAACAGCATGAACAGGGTGACGCCCTGTTGCCGCGCGACCTGCTTCAAGCCATCGATCAGCGCAGGCTCAAGCTCGACTGCCAGCCGCGCACCGGCATGGCTTTGCACCACGGGCCGTGGCCGATCGGCTGGCAGCTCCAGAATCGGCTGCTGATCGCCCAATTGCTGCTTCCAGTAATCCAGCTGCCGGGCCTGCTCGCCAGCCTCCATCCAGGTCCGCTGCCACAGTGCGTAGTCGGCGTATTGCAGGTCCAGCGCGGTCAAGCTCACCTCACGGCCCTGACTGTAGCCCTCGTAAAGGCGCACCAGTTCATCGACCATGATCGGCATCGACCAGCCATCGGAGACGATGTGATGCTGGGTCAGAATCAGCACATGCTCGTCGGTGTTGAGGTTCAGCAAGCGAACCCGCAACAGCGGCCCCTGCTCCAGATCGAACGGGCGCTGCATTTCCTGCTGCACGCAGGCTTCAAGGCCCTGGCCGCTGGGCAGCGACTCGACAGACAGGGTCAAGGCACGTGGCGGGTGGATGATCTGCAGCGCCTGCTCGCCCTGCTGGCGGAAGGTCGTGCGCAGGGTTTCGTGGCGGGCGATCAGCGCGCTGAAACTGTGCTCCAGCGCAGCGATGTCCAGCGAACCGCGCAGGCGCAGGGCTGCGGGAATAATGTACGCGGTGTTCTCCGGGTCAAGCTGCCAGAGGAACCACTGACGCTGCTGCGCGTAAGACAGCCCCAGCGGCTGCGTGCGGTCGGCCTTGATGAAGCGCGGCGCGTCGTTGCCCTGCCCTGCGCCCGCTGCCAGCGCGAAGGCCTCCAGATCACGCGTTTCGAACAAGTCGCGTAACGACAACTCGACGTCCAGCTGCTGACGAATGCGCGAAATCACCTGAGTGGCCAGCAGCGAATGCCCACCCAGCTCGAAAAAGTTATCGCTGCGCCCGACCCGCTCGAGTTTCAACACATCGGCCCAGATCGCGGCCAGTTGCTGCTCGAGCTCGCCTTGCGGAGCGCTGTAGGTAGCCTGCAACTGGCTGGCGTCCGGCGCAGGCAGCGCCTTGCGGTCCAGCTTGCCGTTGGCAGTCAGCGGCATGCTGTCGAGGACGATGAAATGGGTGGGCACCATATAATCGGGCAAGTGCGCCCTCAGTTCGGCTTTCAGCGCTTCACGCAACGGTTGCTGATCCTGATCGGACTGAGTCGGCACCAGATACGCCGCCAATTGCCCGTCCAGCGCCAGCACGCTCACTTCGCGTACGGCCGGATGCGCTTGCAGTCGCGCTTCGATTTCGCCCAGCTCGATGCGGAAGCCGCGAATTTTCACTTGGTGGTCGATGCGCCCGGCGTAGTCGATCACGCCTGTCGCCCGATAACGCGCCAGGTCGCCAGTGCGATACAGGCGGCCGCCATCGTTGGAGAACGGGTCCGGCACGAAGCGTTCGGCAGTCAGCGCGGCGCGGTTGTGATAACCCCGCGCCAGACCGGCATGGCCGATGTGCAACTCGCCGCTGCAACCCAGAGCGACAGGGTTGAAATCAGCGTCCAGCACGTACCACGACAGGTCCGGAATCGCCTCGCCAATCGGACTGGCCGGGTTCTGCGTGTCGGCCAGCGTGATCGGTCGATAGCTCACGTGCACGGTGGTCTCGGTGATGCCGTACATGTTGATCAGTTGCGGCGTCTGATCGCCGAAGCGCTCGAACCACGGCTTCAGGATGGCAACGTCCAGCGCCTCGCCGCCGAAGATGATTTTCTGCAGCGACATCGGTAGCGATGAATCACAGGCCACGCGCATCAGTTGCTTGAACGCCGAAGGCGTCTGGTTGAGCACCGTGACCTGCTGTTCGATCAGCAGCGCATGCAAATCTTCCGGCGAGCGGGTCACTTCGCGGGGCACGATCACCAGTCGGCCGCCATGCAGCAGCGCGCCGAAAATCTCCCATACCGAGAAGTCGAACGCGAAGGAATGGAACAGTGTCCACACGTCCTTTTCGCTGAATGTGAACCACTCATCCGTGGCCGCGAACAGGCGCATCAGGTTGTGATGGGCGAGCAAGGTGCCTTTCGGTTTACCGGTCGAACCTGAGGTGTAAATCACGTAGGCCAGGTTGTCCGGCGTGGTCTGATTGAGCGGGTTTTCCGTGCTGTAACCGTCCAGAGCGTCAGCCAGATCGAGCGTCTGCACCTGTGCAGGGATTGGCAGTTTGTCGAGCAGCGACGTCTGGGTCAGCAGCAGCTGGATACCGCTGTCGTGCATCAGAAAGCTCAGGCGATCCTGCGGGTAATCCGGGTCCAGCGGCACGTAAGCACCCCCGGCCTTGAGGATGGCCAGCAGGCCGACAATCATCTCCAGACCGCGCTCGGCAGCCAGCCCGACGCGCACATCCGGGCCAATCCCCTGTTCGCGCAGTTTATGGGCAAGCTGATTGGCGCGGCGGTTGAGCTGTTGATAGCTCAGTTGCTCGACACCAAAGCTCAGAGCGATGGCCAGCGGCGTGCGCTCGGCCTGGGTTTCGATACGTTGATGGGCACAATAAGCGCTTGGGTAAACCGCAAGATCGCGGTTCCAGTCGCGCAGGGTGTCTTGCCGCTCCTCGACGCTCAACAGCGGCAGGTCGGCGATGCGTTGGTTGACGTCGCGGCACATGCCGTTGAGCAGGTTGCGCCAATGGCTGGCCATGCGCTCGATGGTCGCCGCGTCGAACAGGTCGGTTGCGTAGGTCAGTGCGGCTGTCAGGCCGTCCGGGCGTTCGCAGGTGTCGAGGGTCAGGTCGAACTGCGCGGTGTGCTTGTAGGACACCTGATATTCCAGACGCAGCCCTGCCAGCTCACGGTTCTGGTTGTGGCCTTCGCTCTGGTGGTTGTAGGCCACCTGAAACAGCGGGCTGCGGCTCAGGTCGCGCTGCGGCTGCAAGGCTTCGACCAGTTGTTCGAACGGCAGGTCCTGATGGGCCTGCGCCTGCACGGCGGTGTGTCTGACCTGCTGCAACAGCTCGGCCACGGAGGTCTGCGTGGTGAATTCAGCCTTGAGCACCTGGGTGTTGACGAAGAAGCCGATCAGCCCCTGGGTTTCGCTGCGGGTACGGTTGGCGACCGGCACGCCGACGCGTATATCGGCCTGACCGCTGTAGCGATGCAGCAGGGTCTGCAACGAGGCCAGCAACAGCATGAACAGCGTAATGCCCTGTTGACGCGCCAGCACCTTGAGGCCGTCGAGCAGTGCGGCGTCCAGCTCGACGCCAAGTCGCGCACCTTGGTAACTGCGCAGCGCAGGACGCGGCCGATCAGTGGGCAGTTCCAGAATCGGCTGTTGCTCGCCCAGTTGCTGCTTCCAGTACGCCAGCTGGCGTTCCTGCTCGCCCATTTCCAGCCAGTTGCGCTGCCAGAGAGCGTAGTCGGCGTACTGGATCGGCAGCGGCGCCAGTGTGATCTCGCGACCGAGGCTGGCGGCCTGATAGAACTGCATCAACTCCTCGACCATGATCGGCATCGACCAGCCATCGGAGACGATGTGATGCTGGGTCAATACCAGTACATGCTCCTGCCCGCTCAGTTTGAGCACGTTGACCCGCAGCAGTGGCCCTTGCAGCAGATCGAAAGGCTGCTGCACGTGCCGATCCACCCACGCCTCAACTGATTCGCCAGCCGCCAGTTGCTCGACACCGAGCGCAAACGGCGACGCCGGATGCACCACCTGCAGCGCTTCATCGCCCTGCTGTTCGACGGTCGTGCGCAGGGTTTCGTGACGTTCGATCAGTTGCTCCACGCTGCGCCGCAATGCCTCGACATTCAGCGCTCCGTGCAGGCGCAGCGCCAGCGGAATGTTGTAGGCCGCGCTGTGCGGTTCCAGTTGCCAGATGATCCATTGCCGCTGCTGCGCGTAAGAGAGCGCGGACGGTGCCTGCGTCTCCCTCACGGCAATCGGCGTGACCCCGTAGAGATTCACCCCTTGACGCTTGAGCAGCACCGCCAGCGCCTTGCGTTCACGGGCGGACAGCGATTTAACGGAGTCAAGCAACTGTTGCACTGGGGTCTCTCCTGCTAAGCAATCAAATTATCAATTTCCTCCGCTGATAAACGTTTGAGTGCCTCCAGTGATTTAGTCAATTCGTCCTGCGCGTGGTCACTTTCGCCATTTTTTTCCTGCAGCGTGGTGCAGAAGTCCGCCAGCAGCGGTTGCTCGAAGACATCCTTGAGGCTGACCTCGTGCTGCAACTGTTCGCGCACCCGCACGAGCATCTGCACCGCCAGCAGCGAATGGCCGCCGAGCTCGAAAAAGTTGTCGCTGCGCCCGACCCGCTCGACCTTCAACACATCGGCCCAGATCGCCGCCAGTTGCTGCTCGAGCTCGCCTTGCGGAGCGCTGTAGCTGGCCTGCAACTGGCTGGCGTCCGGCGCTGGCAACGCCTTGCGGTCCAGCTTGCCGTTAGCAGTCAGCGGCATGCTGTCGAGGATGATGAAATGGGTGGGCACCATGTAATCCGGCAAGTGCGCCCTGAGTTCATTTTTCAGCGTTTCACGAAGGCTCTGCTGATCCTGATCAGGCTCAGAGGGCACCAAGTACGCCGCCAACTGCCCGTCCAGCGCCAGCACGCTCACTTCGCGCACGGTCGGGTGCGCTTGCAGCCGCGCTTCGATTTCACCCAGTTCGATGCGGAAGCCGCGAATTTTCACTTGATGGTCGATGCGCCCGACGTAGTCGATCATCCCGCCAGCCCGATAACGCGCCAGGTCGCCGGTGCGGTACAGGCGGCCGCCGTCGTTGGAAAACGGGTCCGGCACGAAGCGTTCGGCAGTCAGCGCGGCGCGGTTGTGATAACCCCGCGCCAGGCCGGCATGGCCGATGTGCAGCTCGCCGCTGCAACCCTGAGCGACCGGATTGAAATCGGCGTCCAGCACGTACCACGACAGGTCCGGAATCGCCTCGCCAATCGGGCTGGCCGGGTTCTGCGTGTCGGCCTCGGTTATTGGCCTGTAGGTGACATGCACGGTGGTCTCAGTGATGCCGTACATGTTGATCAGTTGTGGCGCTTGATCGCCAAAGCGCTCGAACCACGGCTTCAGGCTGGCGACGTCCAGCGCTTCGCCGCCGAAGATAACTTTCTGCAACGACGGCGGTAGAGACGAATCGCAGGCCACACGCATCAGTTGCTTGAACGCCGACGGCGTCTGGTTGAGCACCGTGACCTGCTGTTCGATCAGCAACGCATGGAATTCTTCCGGCGAGCGGGTCACTTCGCGGGGCACGATGACCAGTCGGCCGCCATGCAGCAGTGCGCCGAAAATCTCCCACACCGAGAAGTCGAAGGCAAAGGAATGGAACAGCGTCCACACATCCTTTTCGCTGAATGTGAACCAGTCATCCGTCGCGGCGAACAGGCGCATCAGGTTGTGATGGGCGAGCAAGGTGCCTTTGGGTTTGCCGGTCGAGCCCGAGGTGTAGATCACGTAGGCCAGGTTGTCCGGCGCGGTCTGATTGATCGGGTTTTCCGTGCTGTAACCGTCCAGTTCGTCAGCCAGATCGTGGGTCTTAACCTGTGCAGGGATCGGTAACCTTTCAAGCAGATGCGCCTGAGTCAGCAACAGTTCGATACCACTGTCCTGCATCAGGAAACTCAGGCGATCCTGCGGATAATCCGGATCCAGCGGCACGTAAGCGCCACCGGCCTTGAGAATGGCCAGCAGGCCGACAATCATCTCCAGACCGCGCTCGGCAGCCAGCCCGACGCGCACATCCGGGCCAACGCCCTGTTCGCGTAGTTTGTGGGCCAGTTGGTTGGCACGCTGGTTGAGCTGCCGGTAACTCAGTTGCTGATCGCCAAAACTCAGGGCGATGGCCTGCGGGTTACGCTCGGCCTGGGCTTCGATGCTTAGGTGGGCGCAGTGCCCGCTCGGGTAGCGCTGCACGCTTTGCGTCCAGGCGGTCGGCAATGCCAGCTCGCCGAGTCGCGTAGCTGCCGATGCGCAGAGGCTCTGCAGCAGGTGATCGAAATGCGCCGCCAGTTGCAGAATGCCTTCAGCGCTGAAGTGCTGGCGGTCGTAACTGAAACGTACCGACAGCACCTCATTGGCCTCGACCACCAGGGTCAGCGGGTAATGTGCCTGCTCCTGATTGCGCAGGTCGCTGAAGACCAGACCGTCCGGCGCGCGCTGCAGGGCTTCGGACACCGGGTAGTTTTCGAACACCAGAATGGTGTCGAACAAGGCCTCGCCACTGTTGCGCGCCCAGCGCTGGATGTCATACAGCGGCGTGTGCTCATGCTCGCGCAGGGCAAGGTTCTTCGTCTGCACCTGCTGCACCCAGTCGGCCACCGTCTGCTCGGCACGCGGGCTGGCGATGACCGGCAGGGTATTGATGAACAGCCCCAGCTGTTCTTCGACACCCGGCAACTCGGCCGGACGCCCGGCCACGGTCGCGCCAAAGTTCACGCTGGACTGGCCGGTATAGCGTTGCAGGAGCAACAGCCAGGCCGATTGCAGCAGCGTATTGAGGGTGACGCGCTGCTCGCGGGCAAACGCGTTCAGGCGTCGGGTGCCGTCGCTGTCGATCAGCTGGATGTAGTCGCCGTAGCCCTGCCCCTCGGCCGAAGACTTGAACGCTTGCAGCAAGCGGGTCGGCTCGTCCAGTTTCGCCAGCTCCGCAGTCCAGAAACGCTCGCTGAGCGCGGCATCCTGATGCTGCAGCCACTGAATGTAATCACGATAGCGGCCTGCCTGTTTCGCTGGCATCTGCCCGCTGTAGCGTTGCAGCACTTCACCGAGCAGGCGCGAGCTGCTCCAGCCATCCATAAGGATGTGGTGGCTGGTGTAAACCAAATGCCACGCGTCATCGGCGGTGCGCAACACGGCCAGGCGCAACAATAGCCCTTGCGCCAGATCGAAGCCTTGCTGACGGTCGGCCTGCGCCCAGTCGTCGAGCCAGCTTTCCGGCTGGCCGCGCGCATCCAGCTCGACAAAGGGCACCTCGACCTGACGCTGCACCACTTGCAGCGACTGCTCGCGCTGGCTGACAAAACAGCTGCGCAGCACGTCGTGATGGTCCACCGCGGCCTGCCAGGCATTGCGGAAACGCGGCACATCCAGCCCGCGAATGTCCACCCGCAACTGGTTGATGTAGTTGCCCGCGTCTTCATCGAACAGCGAATGAAACAGCATGCCCTGCTGCATCGGTGACAGCGGGTAGATATCCTCGATCTGGCCCGCCGCAATCGGCAGACCGTCAAGCTGCGCCTGGGTGAGGCGCGCCAGCGGGAAGTCCGATGGCGTAACGCCTTGATGCCCGGCCGTGCAATGTTCGATCAGGGTGGTCAGCGCCTGCTCGTAGCGACGCGCCAGGGTGTCGATGGTCGAGGCGTGATACACCTCGCGGCTGAAGCTCCAGTCCAGTTGCAACTGGCCGTCGAACACCTGACCGTTAAGGCTCAGCCAGTTGCCCAGCGGCCCGTCCTCGCACAGCGCAGTGCCTGCACTGTCGGCACTCGGTACGAACAGCGCGCCTTGGTGTTCGTTGAAGCTGCCGTCGAACTGGCCCAGGTAATTGAACGTAGCCCGCGCCTGCGGCAAGGCGGCCAATTGCTGCGCGAAAGACGCCTCGCCCATATAGCGCAACACGCCGTAACCAATGCCCTTGTCCGGCACCGCACGCAATTGCTCCTTGATGCCACACAGGCTTGCCCCCGGCGCGATCTGCGGCGTGAGACGCACCGGAAACAGGCTGCTGAACCAGCCGACGGTGCGGCTCAGATCGGTCTCGTCGAACAGGTCTTCGCGGCCATGCCCTTCCAGCTGGATCAGCACCGAGGGCTGCTGACTCCATTCGCAGAGGACCTGGGCCAGCGCCGTGAGCAACAGGTCGTTGACTTGCGTGCGGTACGCGGCGGGCGCGACTTTCAGCAGCTTGTGGGTCAGGTCCCTGCTCAGCCATGACGACGCATGGGCCGCGTCGCGATTGTGCATCGTGCCTTCGGGTTTATCGCGAGGCAGCGGCTGGTCGGCGCCCTGCAAGGCCTGCAGCCAGTAATCACGCTCGGTCTTCAGCGTCTGGCCGGTCGCATACTGTTGCAATTGCTCGGCCCAGCGCTGGAGCGACGTGGTTTTTGCCGCGAGTAATACTGGCTGGCCTTGCGCCAAGGCGAGGTACGCCTGTTGCAGGTCTTCCAGTAATAACCGCCATGACACGCCGTCCACCAGCAGATGGTGAATCACCAGCAACAGACGCTGTTCGCCTTGCGGCAGGTTGATCAGCACGGCACGCAATAGCGGTCCGTTTTTCAGATCCAGGCTGCGTTGCGCCTCATCGGCCAGCTCAGGCAAGCGCTCGATGCTGTCCAGCTCATGGGTCCAGAGCAGCTCGCGAGTATTCGGCGCGCCAAAGGTGGCCAGCCATTGGCCATCCTGTTGAGAGAAACCCAGGCGCAGTGCGTCGTGCTGTTCGACCAACGCAGTCAATGCAGACTGAAGATGAGTAGCCTCCAGCGCTTGCAACGGCTTGAGCATCAGCGCCTGATTCCAGTGCTGACGCTCTGGGATGTCCAGCTCGAAGAAGCGCGCCTGAATCGGCAGCAACGGCAACGAACCGCTGATCTGCTCTGCCACGGCGGCGGGCTTTTTCTGAATCAGTTTCGCCACCGAAGCCAGTTGGCCGATGGTCTGCTTTTCGAACAGCTGCTTGGGGCTGAGCTTGATGCCCTGGCGCTTGGCGCGGGCGATGATCTGCAGACTGAGAATCGAATCGCCGCCCAGTTCGAAGAAGTTGTCAGTGCTGCCCACTTGCTCCAGCTTGAGGACATCCGCCCACACGGCAGCGAGCTTTTCCTCGATCTCGCCGACCGGCGCGGTGTAACGCTGTTTGACCACGCCGGGTCTGGGCAAGGCGCGCTTGTCGAGCTTGCCGTTGGCGGTCAGCGGCAGACTGTCCAGCAGCATGATCTGCGCGGGCACCATGTAGTCCGGCAAGCGCGCAGCCAGTTGCTCGCGCAGGCTGTCGACATTCAGATTCGCCCCGCTTGCCGCCACGCAGTACGCCACCAATTGCAGCCGGGTATCATCGTCATCAATGGGCAACGCCAGTACGCTGACCTGCGCCACCGAAGCCAGGCCCAGCAATACGCGCGCGACCTCTGCCGGCTCGACACGATAGCCGCGCACTTTGACCTGATCGTCGGCCCGACCGATGAATTCCAGCAGGCCCTGATGATTGCGGCGCATGCGGTCGCCGCTGCGGTAGACGCGCGTGCTATCCTGCGCGAACGGGTCCGGCACGAAGCGCTCGGCGGTCAGCGCAGGCTGGCCGATATAGCCCAGCGCCACGCTGTCGCCGCCGATGTACAGCTCACCGGCGACCTGAGTGCCGACGGGGTTCAGCACGTCATCTAGCACATAGGCGCTGGCCCCAGGCAACGGCGTGCCGACCGGCACGCTGCGCAGAGGATCGCCAGCGTGCACCCCAGTGGATACACATACATCCTGTGGGAGATACACATCCTGTGGGAGCGAGCTTGCTCGCGAAAGCGATGGCCCAGCCGGCCTGTTTCGCAAGCCTGTGTCGGCCTCTTCGCGAGCAAGCGAAGCGTCGCCCGGCTCGCTCCCACAGGGCGACATCAGCACCTCATAAGTCAGCACACCCACAGTGGTTTCGCTCGGCCCGTAGTGGTTGATCACCCGGCAACCCGGCTTGAGCTGACGCACCTGCTCGATCAGCGCTGGCGAGCAGGCTTCGCCGCCGACAATCAGTGCATGCTGCGGCAGTACGTCGGCTGGCTGGCCGGCCTGCAACAGCGCGGCCAGATGACCGGGGACGATTTTCAGCACGCCCACCTGATGCTCGGCCATGTAGGCCGCGAAGGCATCCGGATCGAAACCCAGCGCCTCGGTCAGCACGTGCAGCGTGCGTCCCGAACACAGCGCGCCGAACAGCACGGTATGGCCGAGGTCGGCAGCGATGGTCGAGACCAGCGCCATGCTCGCCTCGGGTGCCAGTTGCAACTGTTCCAGCAGGCCGCGCAGGTAACTGGCCAGCGCGCTTTGGCTGACCAGCACACCTTTTGCCTGGCCAGTCGAGCCGGAAGTATGAATGACGTAGGCCGCCGAATCGCCTGAAGGCCGGGTGTCAGGGCGACTGACAGGCAGGTCCTGCCACAGCGCAGGCGTCCAGGTCAGACCCTGACAACCGGCAACACCCAGCGACGTCTGCCGCACATCGCCCTCGGCACACAGCAATACTCTTGCCTGCGCATTGACCAGCATCTGTTGCAGTCGCGCATCGGGGGCTTTGACGTCCAGCGGCATGTACACGCCGCCGGCCTTGAAAATTGCCAGCACGGCCGTCAGCCAGTCCAGCGAACGCTCCATCAATACCGCGACCGGCTGGCCCTCGCTGATGCCCATGCGGATCAGGTGATGGGCCAGCTGATTGGCGGCCTGCTCCAGTTGCAGCGTGGTCAGCGTGCGCTCCAGACAGCGGGCTGCCTGGGCATGAGGTTGCCGTTCGACCTGTCGGTCCCACAATTGCAGAATGTGCGGCGCGGGGGCTCGAGCTTCGCGCCTCGGCTCGACCGCCAGTGCTCCCAGGCTGAACAGCGGTGCCTGCGGCGCGTCGAGCAGGGTTTCGTACAGCGCGAGCAGTTCAGGAATGAAGCCTTCGACGGTGGTGCGTCGATACAGGTCGCTGGCGTAGGCCATGTCGCCGTGGATCAGTGTGCCGTCGTCAGTGATATCCAGCGCCAGATCGAAATGCGCACCCTGTTTGTCGAACGCATACTCGCTGACCTCCAGCCCGGCCAGCCTGAGCGCGGTTTTCTGCTTGAGGACCACGTTCTGGTTGAACTTGGCCTGGAACAGCGGGTTGTGGCCCAGGCTGCGCTCGGGTGCCAGTTGATCGACCAGTTGCTCGAAGGGCACGTCCTGATGTGCCTGCGCACCGAACGAGGTGTCGCGAATCTGCGCCAGCAGGTCAAGGTAGCTCAGGCGTTCGTCCACCTGGCAGCGCAAAACCTGAGTATTGATGAAGAAGCCGATCAGCCCTTCGGTTTCCGCGCGACCGCGATTGGCATTCGGCACGCCGATGCGGATATCGCGCTGCCCGGCCTTGCGCGACAGAAACAGCGAAAAGCCGGCCAGCACCAGCATGAACAGGGTCATGCCCTGCGTGCGCGCAAAGGCGTTGAGCCGCCGCGACAGATCTACACCGAAATCGAAACGCAGGTGCTCGCCCTGATGGCTCTGCGTGGCCGGACGCGGGAAATCCGGTGCGGCGTCCAGCAGCGGTTGTTCGTCACCCAACTGGTTACGCCAGTAGTCCAGCTGACGTGCGCCCTCGCCCGCCTCCAGCCAGCTACGCTGCCAGATCGCATAATCGGCGTATTGCAGCGGCAGTTCCGGCAGCGCGGGCTCGCGGCCTTCGCAGTACGCCTGATAGCAGTGCACGAACTCCTGAATCATCACGTCCATCGACCAGCCGTCGGAGACGATGTGGTGCATGCTCACGATCAGCACATGCTCATCGTCCGCGAGGCGAAACAGGTGCGCACGCAGCAGCGGCCCCGTGCGCAGATCAAACGCCTGGCCGGTGACGGTGGCCACTTGCAGCGCCAGCTCGGCATCGCGCAGTTCGACATCGGCCAGACCGGCCAGATCAATGCTCTCCAACGCGACTGTCTGGTCGTACAGCAGCACTTGCTGTGCCTGATCGCCATCAGTCTGAAACACCGTACGCAGCACCTCGTGGCGCTCGATCAGGTGATCGAATGCACGGCACAACGCCGACTCGTTCAACGTGCCGTGCAGACGCAGGCCGGTGGTCATCTTGTAGGCGTCGCTCGAGGGATCGAGCTGCCAGAGGAACAGCAGGCGCTGCTGAGCGAAGGACAGCGGAATGGCGCTGACATCATGCCGACTGACCGGCACCGGCAACAGGCTGAAATCCTTGCCTTCCTGGCGCAACCGGGCGAGGAACTGTTGGCGTTGCTCCAGCGACAGGCCGACAAAACGTTTCGCGATGCGTGCAGCAGTGGTCCCGGTCATGCGCCGAATTCCTCCAGTGAATCCATGAACTGGTCCATGTCGCTCCAGTCGTTGTCCGTGCTGTTGTCGGTCAGCGCTGCCACTTCGACGGCGAGCTCACTGAGCAGCGGTTTTTCAAACAGGGTGCGCAGCGGAAGGCTGATGCCCAGTTGCGTCTTGATCCGGGCGATGACTTGCGCGGCGAGCAACGAATGCCCGCCCAGTTCGAAAAAGTGATCGTCCAGGCCCACCTGGGGCGCATGCAGGACGGCCGCCCAGATGGCCGCCAGGCAGATTTCCACCTCGCTGTGCGGCGCCCGATAACGCGCCTGCAACTGGCTTGCGTCGGGGGCTGGCAATGCCTTGCGGTCCAGCTTGCCGCTGGGCGTCAGGGGTAGCTCGGGCAACAGCAGCATGTGCGTCGGCACCATGTAATCCGGCAGGAAGGCTTGCAACTGGCTGCGGATGCTTTGGCGCAGGGCCAACTGTTCGGCCTCTGTAGAGGCGGCAACGTCCGGCACCGCGTAGGCGACCAACTGCGTGCTACCCGCCAGTTCGACGGCCAGCACCACGGCCTCGCGCACGCCCGTGCATTGCTGCAGGCGCGATTCGATTTCGCCCAGCTCGAGGCGGAAACCGCGAATCTTCACTTGATGATCGACCCGGCCGATGTACTCGACAGCGCCATCGGCACGCAGTCGGGCGCGGTCGCCGGTACGGTACAGGCGCTCACCGCTGACAAACGGATCGACGACGAAACGTTCGGCGCTCAGACCGGGCTGGGCGTGATAACCCCGCGCCAGACCAGGACCGCCGATGTACAGCTCGCCCACCGCACCTTGCGGCAGCAGGTTCATTTGATCGTCGAGAACGTACAGGCGTCGTCCTGCCAGCGCCTGGCCAATCGGCACGCCGCGCCAGGACACCTGCTGCGGGGTCAGCGTGCTGCAATCATGGATGCTCGACACCACGGTGGCTTCGGTCGGGCCATAGGTATTGAGCAGGCGTACATGCCCCAGCCCGGCCTTGTGCCACAGGCGCAGACCCTCGACGGCCATGGCTTCGCCACCAACATGCACTTGGCGTAGCGCGCCGAAATGCGCGGGCGGGCTGGCGGCGAAGTCCTGAACCAGCGTCAGCCAATAGGCCGCGGGCAAGTCGGCGAGGGTCACGCCGTGCTCGACGATGGCCTGATGGAAGGTGGCGCTGTCCCACAGGCGCTGGTCACGCAGGACAACGGCCGCACCGCGACACAACGGTGGGTAGAACTGCTCGACGAAGCCATCGAAGCTGTGGGTGGCGAACTGCAGGACCCGGTCGCCTTCGCGCAGGTCACTGTAGCTCGCCCCCAGGGTGACGAACTCGGCCAGCGCCGCATGACTGATCGCCACGCCTTTGGGCCGCCCGGTCGATCCCGAGGTGTAAATCACGTAGGCCAGACTGGCCGGATCGATCGGGCCGTCGAGGTTTTGCACGCTGGCGGTTTCGCTGTTCATCCGATCGATGCACAGGCATTGCATGTCAGCCAGTTCAGGCAGCCTGGTCAGCTGATCGCTATGGGTCAGCAGCAGTTTCACGCCACTGTCCGCCAACACATGACGCAAGCGTTCGCTCGGCGCATTCAGGTCCAGCGGCACATAGGCACCGCCAGCCTTGAGCACGGCGAGCAGCGCCACGGGCATGTCCAGCGAACGACCCAGCGCCACGCCGACCAGCACGTCCGCACCGACACCCTGCTCGCGCAGCTGCCAGGCCAGACGGTTACTGCGCTGGTTCAGTTCGGTGTAGCTCAGGCTCGGCGATTGACCTTCACGGGCGAGGATCAGTGCCGGGGCCTGCGGCGTGCGCTGTACTTGTGCCTCGAACTGGCGATGCGCAGGAGTTGTGGTGTCGGCTTTGGTGGCATTGTCGACATTCAGCAGTTGCGTGCGCTCGTCGGCCGAGAGCATCGACAGCTCGGCGATGGTCTGCAGCGGGTCGGCACACACCGAGGCCAACAGGTTGCGCCAGTGCCCGGCCAGACGAGCGATGGTCGACTCGTCAAAAAGGTCGGTGGCGTAAGTGAAGGCGGCATGCAGTTGCTCGCCTTCACCGCTGGTGGCCAGCATCAGGTCGCTGGCGGCGGCATGCGAGCGCTGCGCCAGTGCCTGTTGTTCGGCGGGCAGATTGGCCACGCGCAGGCCGCCGCTCAACTGTTTGTCGAGCAGGTCGGCCACCACCGGCTGGTGATTGAACATCACTTGAAATAAAGGGTTATGGCTCTGACTGCGCTCCGGCTGCAGGGCGTCGATGATGGCATCGAACGGTAGCTCCTGATGCGCCTGGGCACCGGTCGAGGCGTCGCGCACGATATTCAACAAGTCGACGAAGCGGGTCTGCGCCGTCACTTCACTGCGCAGTACCTGAGTATTGATGAAGCAGCCGACCAGCCCTTCGGTTTCGCTACGGGTGCGGTTGGCGATCAGGCCGCCGACACGAATGTCGGTCTGCCCGCTGTAGCGATGCAGCAGGCTTTTGAAGGTCGCCAGCAGCACCACGAACAGGGTCACGCCCTGGCGTTGCGCGAGGCTTTTCAGGTTGCGCAGCAGCTCGGGTTCCAGTGCCAGCTCCAGGCGAGCGCCGTCGTGACTGGGCAAGGCCGGATATGGACGGTCGGTGGGCAGCTCCAGCAGCGGATGCTCTTCGCCCAGGTGGCTGCGCCAGTAGTCCAGCTGACGCGCCTGCTCACCGGCTTCCAGCCAGCTGCGTTGCCAGACCGCGTAATCGCGGTACTGCACGAGCAGCGGCTGAAAAGGCAGCGGTTTACCGGCCAGCAGCGCGTCGTAGCCGCGCAGCCATTCGTCGATCAGCACGTTCATCGACCAGCCATCGGTGATCATGTGGTGCAGGTTGAGCAGCAGCAGGTGCTCCTGTTCGGCCAGACGCAACACCTGCACGGTGAACAGCGGCCCGCGCTGCAGATCGAAGGTTTGCGCGGCCTGTTCGGCCATGGCCTGACGCGCACTGGCCCAGCGCTGCTCGGGCGGCAAGGCGCTCAGGTCGGTCAGGCGGATGCTCACTGGCGCTGGCGGCGCAACACGCTGAAACGCCCGGTCGCCCTCCTGGCCGAAGGTGGTGCGCAGGCTTTCATGTCGTTCGACCAGCGCACTGAAGGCCCGCTCCAGCAAAGGCAGTTCCAGCGGACCGTTCAGGCACACCGACATCGGCAGGTTGTAGGCCGCGCTGTGCGGGTCCAGTTGCCAGAGAAACCACATGCGTTGCTGGGCATAGGACAGACCATCACGCTCGGCCAGCCCGGCACAGGAAGGGATCGGGAACAGCGAGAAATCCATGTTTTCCTTGCGCATGCCGTCGAGGAACAGGCGGCGTTTTTCAAGGGGTAACTCGACAAAACGGCGAGCGAGTTTCTGGGCGTGTTCGGGGTTCATGGGTCGATCCTTGCTGAGTGGGGCTGACCGTCGGGCGGGGTCGTATCAACAAGAACGAATTGGCGAGGAAATATTTAGAAAGGTTTGTCGGGGGGGGGTGAGTGAGCTGCCCCCACAAAGTTGGACGGTTGACTATCGTTCCCATGCTCCGCGTGGGAATGCAGTTCGTGACGCTCTGCGTCACACGGCGGTTTTTCTTTTTCAGGTGGATTGAGGTTCGGCTCAGGTCACCTTTTCGCCCCTCGGCGACCTACTTTGATGGGGCCAAAGTAGGCAAAACCCGCAGCTCCGTTTCCGGCCCGACTTCGTCGGGTTCCTTCGCCCT
>NZ_WIBD01000040.1:0-43032 GCF_009495975.1 Pseudomonas sp. SZ57
CGACGAAGTCGGGCCGGAAACGGAGCCAGGGGCTTTGGTCACTTTGGCCCCATCAAAGTGACTCGCCGAGGGGCGAAAAGGTGACCTGAGCCGAACCCAAATCCACCTGACAAAGAAAAACCGCCGTGTGACGCAGAGCGTCACGAACGGCATTCCCACGCAGAGCGTGAGGAACGATAGTCAACTGTCTAACTTTTTGGGGTCAGTCCACAGCCTGGGAATGCATTTCGTGACGCTCTGCGTCACCCGCTGCATGCCAACGCGCAATTGCACGATAGTCAGTCCGTTCGATATGTAACCTTACTGGTCAATCTGACAGTAATACTTGTCATCACGACTGTTATATAGTCGCATCCTCTCTACCGTTGCCGATGAGTGCCCCCATGTTAAACAAAGGATTGTTTCTGGCTTGCGCGCTTGTGCTGCTGAGCGCCTGTGATTCTTCATCCACGGATAAACCCGCGCCCGCCACGGCCCCCACGACCCAGGCAACGGTCACCGACACAAAACCCAAACCCGCAGTCGACCTCGCCGCGCTGAGCAAGCGCTACGCAGGCCGCGAACTGACGGTCATCGACGTGTCGGAAATCCAGGTCGACGGCGCAAGCACCCTGTCGGTGAGCTTCTCGGTACCGCTCGACCCCGAGCAGAAATTCGACGAAAAACTTCACTTGGTGGACAGCAAGAGCGGCAAGGTCGACGGTGCCTGGGAGCTATCTGACAACCTCATGGAATTGCGCCTGCGCCACCTGGAGCCGCAGCGCAAACTGGTCCTGACCGTCGATGCCGGTTTGCTGGCCGTCAACAAGGCCAAACTCGCCGCCGAATACATCAGCCGTCTGGAAACCCGCGACTTGCAGCCCTCTGTCGGTTTTGCCAGCCGTGGCAGCCTGCTGCCGACCCGTCTGGCCGAGGGCCTGCCGGTGATCGCGCTGAACGTCGACAAGGTGGATGTCGAGTTCTTCCGGGTCAAACCCGATTCGATGCCGAACTTCCTCGCCCAGTGGGACGGCGCGTCGAGCCTGTCCAGCTACAGTTCCGAAGAACTGCTGCCCATGGCCGAACTGATCTACAGCGGCCGCTTCGACCTCAAGCCCGCGCGCAACACCCGTGAAACCCTGCTGCTGCCGATAGCCGGTATCAAGCCCCTGCAACAGCCAGGTGTGTATCTGGCGGTGATGCGCGCCTCGGGCACCTACAGCTACTCGCAGCCGGCCACCCTGTTGACGCTCAGTGACATCGGCCTGTCGGTGCATCGTTACAGCAACCGTCTGGACGTCTTCACTCAAGCGCTCGAGGGTGGCAAGGCCCTGGGTGATATCAGCGTCGATGTGTATGACGACAACGGCAAGGTCGTCGCCCAGGGCAAGACCGACAGCGACGGCCACGCGCAACTGCCATTGCCGGCCAAGGCTGCCGTGGTACTGGCGCACAAGGACGAACAGACCAGCATGCTGCGCCTCAACAGCTCGGCGCTGGACCTGGCCGAGTTCGATATCTCCGGCCCGCAGGCTCACCCGCTGCAGTTCTTCATCTTCGGCCCGCGCGACCTGTATCGCCCCGGCGAAACCGTGCTGCTAAACGGCTTGCTGCGCGACAGCGACGGCAACACCGTCAAGCCGCAGCCCGTCACCGTCGAAGTGCGCCGTCCCGATGATCAGGTCAGCCGCAAATTCGTCTGGGAAGCCGACAGCAACGGTTTCTACCAGTATCAATTGCCGCTTGCCGACGAAGCGCCCACCGGACGCTGGCAACTGGTGTTCGACCTGGGCGACGGCAAACCGCAGCTCTACGAGTTCAAGGTCGAGGACTTCCTGCCCGAGCGTCTGGCGCTGGAGCTCAAGGGCAGCGACACGCCGGTGGCGCCTGCTGACAACCCGCAATTCGATATCACTGGCCGCTATCTGTACGGCGCCCCCGCTTCGGGCAATACGCTGACCGGTCAGGTCTATGTCCGCCCGCTGCGCGAGGCGGTGCCGAAGCTGCCGGGTTATCAGTTCGGCTCGATCACCGAAGAAGACCTCAAGCATGATTTGGAGCTTGAGCCCGTCACCCTCGATGCCGAAGGTCGTTCGACGCTCGCCGTGCAGAGCGAGTGGGCGCAGGCCAAATCGCCGCTGCAACTGATTCTTCAAGCCAGCCTGCAAGAGTCTGGCGGGCGGCCGATCACCCGTCGTCTGGTGCAGCCGATCTGGCCTGCCGAACACCTGCCCGGCGTGCGTGCATTGTTCGGCAGCAGCACGGGTGGTGATGACTACGACAACGAGGCCAAGGGCGAGGCGCAGACCAACGGCGACGGCCCGGCCGATTTTGAAATCGTCATGGCCGACGCGGCTGGCAACAAGCTGGCCGCTGACAACGTGAAAGTCCGGCTGATCCGCGAGCGCCGCGATTACTACTGGAACTACTCGGCCGACGACGGCTGGAGTTACCACTTCAACGAGAAATTCCTCAACCTCAACGAAGAGACTGTCAGCATCACCAAGGACGCCACCGCCAAAGTCAGCTTCCCGGTCGAATGGGGTCCTTACCGTGTCGAGGTGGAAGATCCGTCCACCGGAATGGTCAGCAGCCTGCGCTTCTGGGCCGGTTATCGCTGGCAGGACAACACTGACGGCGGCGCGGTCAGACCGGATCAGGTCAAGCTGGCGCTGGACAAGCCGGCCTACAACGATGGCGACACCGCGAAAATCACTGTCACCCCGCCTGCTGCGGGCAAGGGTTATCTGCTGGTCGAGTCCAGTGAAGGCCCGCTGTGGTGGCAGGAAATCGACGTGCCTGCCGAAGGCAAATCGTATGACATCCCGCTGGACAAAAAATGGGCGCGCCACGACCTGTACGTCACCGCTCTGGTGATACGTCCCGGTGAACGCAAGGCCAATGTCACACCCAAGCGCGCGGTGGGCGTGCTGCACCTGCCGCTGGACCGGGCGCAGCGCAAGCTGGCGCTGACGGTCACCGCGCCGGAGAAAATGCGTCCCAGACAACCCCTGACCCTCAAGGTCGCCGCCAAAAATGCTGACGGCAGCGTACCCAAACAGGTCCACGTGCTGGTGTCGGCGGTGGACGTCGGCATCCTCAACATCACCAGCTACGCGACGCCCGATCCGTTTGCCAGCCTGTTTGGCCGCAAGCAGTACGGAGCAGACCAACTGGACATCTATGGTCAACTGATCGAAGCCGGCCAGGGGCGCCTGGCAAGCATGGCGTTCGGTGGCGATGCACTGGCGAAGGGCGGCAAACGTCCGGACACCAGCGTCACCATCGTGGCGTTGCAAAGTGCGCCGGTGACGCTCAATGACGCCGGTGAAGGTGAAGTCAGCGTCGATATCCCGGACTTCAACGGCGAGCTACGAATCATGGCTCAAGCCTGGACCGACGACCGCTACGGCATGGCCGAGGCGAAAACTGTGGTTGCTGCGCCGATCATCGCCGAACTGTCGACGCCGCGCTTTCTTGCCGGCGGCGACCAGACCAGCGTGGCGCTCGACGTCTCCAACCTGTCGGGCAAGGCACAGAAGCTGGACGTGAAAATCAGCGCTGAGGGCCAGTTGAGCCTTCCGGGCGGCGACCAGAGCAAGCCCCTGCAGCTCAAGGAGGGCCAGCGCGTCACCCTGAAGGTTCCGGTGCTGGCGCAAGGCGGCCTGGGTCAGGGCAAAATCAAGGTGCTGGTCGAAGGTCTGGACCTGCCGGGCGAAAACCTGCCGGCCTTTACCCGCGAATGGACCGTCGGTGTGCGCCCGGCCTACCCGGCGATGCTCAAGCATTACCGCGCCACCCTCAATGATCAGCCCTGGAGCCTGCCGGAGGGCGCGCTGGAAGCGTTCGAACCAGCCGGTCGCGAGGCGCTGCTGTCGTTGTCGAGCCGTCCGCCCTTGAACCTCGGCGAACAGATTCGCGCATTGAAAGCCTACCCTTACGGCTGCCTGGAACAGACCGCCAGCGGCCTGTACCCGTCGCTGTATGCCGATGCCGCAACCCTCAAGCGCCTGGGCCTGACCGGCGAAACGGATGCCGAACGCAAGCGCAAGGTCGAGATCGGCATCGAGCGGCTGCTGGGCATGCAACGTTACAACGGCAGTTTTGGCCTGTGGGGCTCGGACAGCGACGAGGAATACTGGCTGACGGCGTATGTCGCCGATTTTCTGCTGCGCGCCCGCGATCAGGGCTTTGCCGTGCCGCCGGATGCGCTGAAGAAAGCCAGTGAACGCCTGCTGCGTTATCTGCAGGATGCCGGCCAGATTCAGGTCAATTACAGCCAGAACGCCGAACATACGCGCTTCGCTGTGCAAGCTTATGCCGGGCTGGTGCTGTCGCGCAGTCAGCAGGCACCGCTCGCCGCCTTGCGCAGCCTGTTCGACCGCCGCAGCGACGCGCGCTCCGGCCTGCCGCTGGTGCAATTGGCAGTCGCGCTGGAGAAGATGGGCGACAAACCCCGCGCCGACCAGGCCCTGATGGCGGGTCTGGCCGCCAGCCGCAAGAATGAATGGCTGGCTGACTACGGCAGCTCGCTGCGTGATCAGGCGTTGATACTGGCACTGCTGGAAGAAAACGACCTCGCCAAAGACAAGCGTGATGAGCGCCTGTTTGCCCTGGCCGATGAGGTGGCCGCCAATCGTTACCTGTCCACGCAGGAAAGCAATTCACTGTTCATGGCTGGCCGTAACCTGCTGGGCAAACCGGAAAAGGACTGGACCGCCAGCATCGCCAGCGGCACTCAAACCCGCGAGCTGAGCAACCGGCAGCCGGGCCTCAAGCTGGACGGTTCGTTGCTGGCCTCGCCGCTTTCGGTACACAACCAGAGCAGCGAAGCGCTTTACCAGCAACTGACCGTCTCCGGTTATCCCACCCAGGCGCCTGTAGCGGGTGGCGAAAACCTGAGCATTCGCCGCGAGTACCTGAACCTGAGCGGCGCACCGCTGAACATCGGCGCCTTGAAAACCGGGCAACTGGTGCTGGTGCACCTGGAAATCGGTGCCAAACAGCGCGTGCCGGATGCGCTGGTGGTGGACCTGCTGCCTGCAGGCCTGGAGCTGGAAAACCAGAACCTGGCGCAAAGCGCGGCGAGCCTGGAAGACGCCAGCGAGGAGGTGAAAACCATCCGCGAGTCGATGGAAAACGCAGGGATCAAACATCAGGAATATCGTGGCGACCGCTACGTGGCAGCCCTGGACATCGAGGGCAGCAGCACCGTGCACCTGCTCTACCTGGCGCGAGCCGTCACCCCGGGCACCTACCGCGTACCGCCGCCGCAGGTCGAATCCATGTACCGCCCGAACTGGCAAGCCCTGGGCGAAGCGCCAGCGCAGATGGTGGTGAAGGGGAAATGATCGCCAATTGATTGGAATGCATGACAGTGGAAGCAAGCTTGCTCACAAAGGGGCCGACGCACCACAGATCCAGTAGGAGCGACCGGGGCGGCGATCCGCATTGTTCGCGAAAGGGCCGGTACATCCGCTGAAGATGTATCGCCCGTACCAGAGCCTTCGCGAACAAGTTCGCTCCTACAAAAGTAAAAAGTGTCTCAGATGTGCGCCACAGAAACGATCGAGGCACCATACACAACTGCCCCGACACACCGCAGATCCAGTGGGAGCGAGCTTGCTCGCGAAGGCGTCGCCCCGTTCACCCACCATGGCGGCAGGCTAGCCTTTCAACGCATCAATGAATGATCCAGCTCAGCAACCAGAGGCCCAGCGCCAGCCAGATGATGCCAAGGATGATCGAAGCGCGCATGAAGGCGCGGACCGCCGAGTACAGCAGCATCAGGCCGATGACCAGTGCGATGATGCTGATCAGCGAGGTGTCCATGCCCAGCGTGCGGGACAAGCCATCGACAAAATTTCCCCCAGCATGGGTAAACCCGTTGAACAACCACGCCAGACCGTCGACAAAGAAGCGAATGATCGCGCCGATGGCCTGCCCGAGCCATTCAAAAAAGCCTTCTACCTGCATATGTACGTCCTGATTGGGGTCGTGAAGAAAATGGTCTGTCCGCTTTGGCTGTCGCAATGCGTGTCAGGTTCCGTGGATCATAAAGGCTCTTTGCGTTGAAACCTGAATTTCTTCTGCGCCTGCCACGAACATTCAAGTGGCTGGCGGGCGCGATCATGCTGCTGATCGCCCTCCTCTGGCTGGCCGACCGACTCTGGCCGCTGCCACTGCCCAGGGACGATCTGGCTCGCGTCGTCCTGGCCGAGGACGGCACGCCACTGTGGCGCTTTGCCGACGCCAATGGCGTGTGGCGCTACCTGGTCAGCAATGAGCAGGTCTCGCCCTACTACCTCGAAGCCCTGCTGACCTACGAAGACCGCTGGTTCTACAGCCATCCCGGGGTGAATCCGCTGGCGCTGTTACGCGCCACCTGGCAAAACCTCAGCGGTGCCCGTGTAGTCTCGGGCGGCAGCACATTGTCGATGCAAGTGGCGCGGTTGCTCGATCCGCATTCGCGTACGCTATCCGGCAAGTTTCGCCAGCTGTGGCGCACGCTGCAACTTGAGTGGCACCTGTCCAAGGATCAGATCCTCAGTCTGTACCTCAATCGCGCCCCGTTCGGCGGCACACTGCAAGGCGTCGCAGCCGCCAGTTGGGCTTATCTGGGCAAGTCGCCGCAAAACCTGACCCGCGCCGAGGCGGCATTGCTAGCGGTGCTGCCACAGGCGCCAAGCCGCCTGCGTCCTGATCGTCACCCGCAGCGCGCGCAACAGGCCCGCGACAAGGTGCTGAGGCGTCTGGCAGAGTTTCAGGTGTGGCCGCAAGCAAGCGTGAACGAAGCACTGGAAGAGCCTTTATGGCTGGCACCGCGACAGGAACCGAGCCTGGCGCCGTTGCTGGCCCGACGCCTGAATCGCCCCAACAGCCCGCCACTGATCCGCACCACGCTGGACGCCTCACTGCAACGGCGCATGGAAGACCTGCTGATGGGCTGGCGCGCACGCCTCCCGGAACGAACGTCGGCAGCGATTCTGGTGGTCGAGGCGGAAAACATGGCCGTGCGCGCGTACGTCGGCTCGGTGGACATCAATGACGCCAAGCGCTTCGGCCATGTGGACATGGTCACCGCCCTGCGTTCGCCGGGCTCGACGCTCAAGCCGTTCCTGTACGGCATGGCCATGGACGCCGGGCTGATCCACTCCGAATCCCTGATGCAGGATGTACCGCGGCGCTATGGCGATTATCGACCGGGCAACTTTTCGAGCGGTTTCGGCGGGCCGGTGGCGGCCAGTTCGGCGCTGTCGATGTCCCTCAACCTGCCTGCCGTGCAATTGCTGGAGGTCTACGGGCCGAAGCGCTTCGCCGCCGAACTGCGCAATGGCGGCGTGCCCCTGACCCTGCCGCCGCTGGCGGAGCCGAGTCTGGCGCTGATTCTTGGCGGCGCAGGCAGTCGGTTAGAGGACTTGGTGACAGGCTACAGCGCCTTCGCGCGCGGCGGGCGCAGTGCCGATGTTCGACTGCAACCGCAGGACCGACTGCGCGAGCGGCGCATGATGTCACCGGGCGCTGCGTGGATCATTCGACGCATTCTCAGTGGTCAGTCGCGCCCGGACATCGACCCGCGCGCCGAGCTGGTACAGCGCCCGCAACTGGCCTGGAAAACCGGCACCAGCTATGGCTTCCGCGATGCCTGGGCGATTGGCGTCGGGCCGCGTTTCCTGGTGGGTGTCTGGATCGGCCGGCCGGATGGTACACCGGTGCCAGGGCAGTTCGGGCTGGCTTCGGCGGCGCCGCTGATGCTTCAGGTGCACGATGTGCTGGTCAATCGCGACAGTCAGCGCGGGATCGCCGCACCGGTGCAACCCGTGCCGCAGAACGTCGGTGTGGCCGCCATCTGCTGGCCGCTGGGTCAACCGATGAGCAAAAGCGACCCTAATTGCCGGCGCCAACGTTTCGCCTGGACGCTGGACGGCACCACGCCGCCCACCCTGCAAGCGGCCGACCAACCGCTCGGGCTGGGTTTGCAGGAGCGTGTCTGGGTCAATGCCAAGGGGTTGCGCGTCGCGGCCAATTGTCCGGACGCCCGAGCGCAGGACATCGCGCTGTGGCCTGCGCCTCTGGAGCCCTGGCTACCCAGAGCAGAGCGGCGTGATGCACGCCTGCCGCCCGCTGACCCGGATTGCCCGCCACAGAACCTGAACCTGGCGCCCCCGCTGAGCATTGTCGGTGTGCGCGAAGGCGACAACCTGCGCCTGCCTGCCGCCAGTCGTCAGGCTTTACGCCTCACACTCTCGGCACTCGGCGGCAGTGGCCACCGCTGGTGGTTTATCGATGGCAAACCTCTGGCAGACACCGACACCCGGCAAGACTTCACTCCCACCCTGAGTAAACCGGGGCGTTATCAGTTAAGCGTGCTGGACGAGAGCGGCCAGACGGCGCGGGTTGAATTCAGCGTGGTGGAGTGAACGCAGACGGGTGTGACGCAGAGCGTCAAGAAAGGCATTCCCACTCGAGCGTGAAGAACGACAGGCCTTTGACTTCGTGCCCATACTCCAGCGTGAGCATGCTGCAGGGCGCGGTGCCTGTCGTCACTGAACCTGAAAAACCTTCGGCTCGGGAAACAGGTTGTTGAGGGTTTCCAGCAAACGCACGTGATAGATCGGTTTGCGAAACAGGTCGAGCACGTGCAAACGCAGCAGGTCGCTGACGTCATCCATGTCGGCGTGGCCGGAGGTGACGATAACGGGCAAATGCTGGCGTGAGGTGTGATCGCGCAGGTGACGGATCAGCTGGATGCCGCTTTCCTCCGGCATCCGCAGGTCAGTGATCACCAACGCGATATCCGGGTGGAGGGTCAACTGGTGCAAGGCCATCTTGACGGAAGACGCCGTGAAACAGCAGAACCCCTCACCTTCGAGCAGTTCTGCCAATTCCTCGTTCGCGTCCTCTTCGTCATCAACCAGAAGCAGTTGTTGGCGGATGGGGTGGACAGCCATGTGGTTCTCTCAACAGGGTGAACTCATGTCGCAATCATAGACTACCCCGCAGCAGGTGTGGAGGCCCCTGTCGTAGTACCCGTCAAGGCAGTCTGAATCTTTGTGAAAATCGCCCCCACACTTGCGCTTATCGTTGGAACAAAGGCAATCAACGCAACAGCAACCATCGCTGCCACCAAAGCGTATTCAATACCCGAAGCCGCTTCACGATCTCTCAAAAAACAACTGATCCGGGTATAGGCGCCTACGTAAATCTTGGTCAGGAACATCTCATTTCTCCTTGCGCCTCCGAGACGCGAACATGCATGACACATGCGAAACTGTGTGCCCCTCCAGCATTGTCTGCAATCCATAAACCCACAATCGCAACAAAGTATTAACCGGAAAGTTATAGTCCCTACACTACCCAAAAAAACAAAGGACTCAAACGGCGTCTCGTCAGTAAAAAACCCTTATATACCAAAGCACAATGGCGCTTTTGAATGAATGAGCTAATGTCATTAAAAGCCGTTATGCCGTTCACCGTTGCTGTGTTTAAAGTTGATGCACCGGTTCGAGAATATCCTGCGATGACAAAGGGAAACTTGCCATGAGCAGTCGTGTCACCATGGTGCTCGCTGTACTGTTTTTGCTGGGTGCGTTAATCGCTGGATATCTGGGAATTGTTGTCGGCAGACCAACTGAGGTGCCTGTTGAACCCCCACCATCGGCGCCACCTGTAACCACCGAACAAACCACCCCGCCTGCGCCGACTCCTCCCGTCGAGGACGCTCTGCGTCACAACGTCGTGGTGTTGACCAGGGATATCCCTGCCTACACCGCAATCACGGCTGATGACCTGACCATCGAGCGCCTCAAGGTCGCCCCACCCGGGAGCTTTGAAGCGATCGACAAGATCGTCGGGCGCAGCAGCTGGCGCACGCTGACCGCCGGAAGCTGGCTTACGGAGAGCAACTTCGAAGCAGGCGGCACCCTGGCGCGAATGATCCGGCCACACGAGCGGGCCCTGGCATTACAGGTCGATGAAGTGACGGGCGCCTCCGGGCAACTCAGCCCCGGCGACTACGTGGATGTGCTGCTTTACCTGCCTGAGGACGTGAGCAATCCGAATCGGTCGAGCCAGGTCGTGGTGCCTGCCCTGCGGATTCTCGGCGTTGGCGGGCTGCTCGGTCCGGACCGCAACGGCAAGCCGGTGCAGAACATCAACGCTGACGAACGCCTCAAACAGGAGCAGCAGCGAATCAACGCGCGGACCGTCACGGTCGCGGTGCCGCAAGCCCTGGTGGCGCGCCTGATGCTGGCGTCGCAAACCGGTGTCCTGCGTCTGGCCGTGCGCAGCGCCGACGAGGGCAACCTGCAGGATTACTGGGCCAACGAAGCCAGCGGCCCTGACGCTGCCGAGCGACTCGATTCAGCCAACCGCCAACTGGTCAGCTTCAGACAACTGAGCCTGGGGCCGGTCAGCGCGCCAACAGCAGGCGCAACCCCGCGTACGTCTCGCGCTGTCGAGGTCATACGCGGTAACCAGATCACGCAACAAACTCCCTGATTGAGCAAGGATTGCATTTGATGAGCTGTTGTTCCGTGCCAGTTATAAAACCCCGTTTGCTGGCGTTAGTCATCGCAGCACTGTGCGCACCAGGCGCGTGGGCCGCTTCGGGCAGTTGTGCCGGCCTTGCCGCGATGCCGGCGGCCGTGGAAATCGACCAGGGCATTCAACAGGAGGTCCGCTCAGCGGTGCCCATCACCCGCATCGCCGTGGGTGATCCGAAAATCGCCGATGTGCACGTCAACGGCACCGACGGTTTTCTGTTGACTGGTGTCGCGCAGGGGACGACCAGCCTGATGGTCTGGACGGCCTGCGCAAGTGCGCCGCGCCAGAGCATGGTCTTCGTGCGTGGCCGGGCGACGACCGCCATGGTCGAGAGTGTCACCGCGCCGTCTGCCGATGCGCAGTTACCCAGCCAGGTGCAGACTGACATCCGCTTTATCGAAGTCAGCCGCACCAAGCTCAAGGAGGCCAGTACCTCGATCTTCGGCAAGGGCTCGAACAACTTTCTGTTTGGCGCGCCCGGCACAGTGCCGGGTGTCAACGTCACGCCCGGCACCGTCAGCGGCACAAGGCCAAACATTCCGTTGAACAACAGCAACTTCAATATCGTCTGGGGCGGTGGCAGCAGCAAGGTGCTGGGCATGATCAATGCCATGGAAAACAGCGGCTACGCCTACACCCTGGCACGTCCCAGCCTGGTCGCCCTCAACGGGCAAAGCGCGAGCTTTCTGGCCGGCGGCGAATTCCCGGTGCCGGTGCCCAATGGTGAAGGCAACGGTATCTCCATCGAGTACAAGGAGTTCGGCGTGCGCCTGACCCTGACCCCGACTGTCGTGGGCCGGGACCGGATTCTGCTGAAGGTCGCGCCGGAAGTCAGCGAGCTGGATTTCTCGGCCGGTATCACCATCGCCGGGACCACCGTGCCAGCGCTGAACATCCGCCGTACCGACACCAGCATTGCGCTTGCCGACGGCGAGAGCTTCGTGGTCAGCGGCCTGATCAGTTCCAGCAACAGCGGTTCGGTGGACAAGTTTCCCGGCCTCGGCGACATCCCGATTCTCGGTGCCTTTTTTCGCAGCTCGCAAATCCAGCGCGACGAGCGCGAACTGCTGATGATCGTCACTCCGCATCTGGTCCAGCCACTGGCCGCCAACGCCCGGCTACCGTCGCTGCCGGGTGAGGCACTGCGCACCTATGACCCGAGCTTCCCGCGTCTGTATTTTCTGGAAAGCGGCGATTTCGACCGCCGCGACGGGTTATCCAAATGAGCCAGAGCCTGAGCCAGACCTTCCTGGCAATCACCCGTAACAACACCGACCTGGAGTGGCTGCAAAGTGCCCTGGGTTCGCTGGGCCAGGTGGTCAGTGCCGGCACGGGCAGCCTCGACGACCTGCTCGCGCTGGTGGACGTGACGTTCGCCAGCGTGGTGTTCGTCGGCCTGGACCGTGAGCATTTGATGACCCAGAGCGCCCTGATCGAAAGTGCGCTGGAAGCCAAACCGATGCTGGCCATCGTTGCGCTCGGCGATGGCATGGATAACCAGCTGGTGCTCAATGCCATGCGCGCCGGAGCCAGGGATTTCGTTGCCTATGGCTCTCGCTCCAGTGAGGTCGCCGGTCTGGTCAGACGCCTGAGCAAGCGCCTGCCCGCCGTGACGCCCAACCCGAACATGAGCGGCCTGTCGGTGCTGTACGGCGTACAAAGCGATGACGACGGGGCCTTGATCGCGACGCACCTGGCGATGGTCGTGCACAAGAGCGGGCAGCGCACGCTGCTACTGGACCTAGGCCTGCCACGCGGCGACAGCCTGTTGATGCTCGGTCTTGAGTCGACCTTCAGCTTCGGTGACGCCCTGCGCCACTTGCGCAGACTCGATGCAACGCTGATCGACAGTGCTTTCACCACCAGCGAAAGCGGCCTGCGCATTCTGGCTTACAGCGAAGCCGACGATCATCTGGAACAGTCCAGTGCCGCCGAGCTTTATATGCTGCTCAGCGCGCTGCGCCAGCATTTTCAGCATGTGGTCGTGAACCTGGTGGGGCAGCCGGACAGCGAAGCCTTGCGCTCGCTGGTCAGCCATTGCGATCAGTTGCTGTGGTACACCGACCAGAGCGTGCTGGGCTGTCGACGCAACCTGACGGTGCTCAACAACTGGCGCGAAAAGGGCATGAAAATGCAGCATGCCGGCCTGTTGGTCGATCGTTATCAGCGCTCGGTCGCGCCCAATTCCGAAACCGTGAGCAAAACCTTCGGCCTGCCGGTGCTGGCGGTGCTGCCGCTTGCACCGGAGTTGCGCCTGAACGCCAAGAATCAGGGCGTGACGCTGTTCGAACTGGCGTCACGCGACGCGCTGTGCTCCGGGCTGCGGCGGCTTGGCGAGCATCTGGCACGGCATACCGAGGCTCGCGAGAAAGCCGATCAGGGCTGGCTCGCTCGACTGTGGGGGAACCGGTAATGGCGGAGAAACTGTTTGGCGTCTCATCGCGCACGCAAGGCAAGCCTGACGATGGGCAAGGCCTGAAACTGGTGCTGCACCGTTACATCATCGACGGCATGGAAGAAAGCGGCAAAAGCCTGCTCGAAGGCTCACGACCGGCCCTGGCGCAATTTGTCATCGACAAGGTGGCCGAATACGTCGCACGGCTGCGGCTGGCCATCTCGCGTTACGAAATGGAGCGCCTGGCTGAAGAACTGGTCGACGAACTGACCGGTTTCGGCCCGCTGGAAGTGCTGCTGCGCGACACCTCGGTGACGGAAATTCTGGTCAACGGGCCAGGCAAGGTCTTTGTCGAGCGCGATGGCGTGCTGCACCACACCGACCTGCGCTTTATCGATTCGCACCACGTGGAGCGCGTCATGCAACGCATCCTGGCACCACTCGGGCGCCGCCTGGACGAGTCTTCACCGATGGTTGACGCACGCCTGCCCGATGGCAGCCGGGTCAACGCGATCATTCCGCCCATTGCGCTGGACGGCCCGTGTCTGTCGATCCGGAAATTTCGCAAGGACATGCTCAAGAGCGCCGACCTGGTGGCCATGCAGACTATCGATCAGTCGATTTTCGAGTTCTTCCAGGAGGCCGTCGGCAAACGCTGCAACATTCTGGTCAGCGGCGGCACCGGCACGGGCAAGACCACCATGCTCAACGTGCTGAGCCAGTTGATCGACAGCAATCAGCGGCTGGTGACCATCGAGGACGTTGCCGAGCTGCAGCTCAGTCACCCGCATGTGGTGCGCCTGGAAACCCGCCCGCCCAACGCCGAAGGGCATGGCGAGGTGCGCGCCAGCGACCTGATCCGCAACTCGCTGCGGATGCGCCCGGACCGCATCATCCTCGGTGAGATTCGCGGCGTCGAAGTGCTGGACGTATTGACGGCGATGAACACCGGCCACGACGGCTCGATGAGTACCGTGCACGCCAACAATGCACAGGATGCCCTGCTGCGTCTGGAAACGCTGGTGGGCCTGACCGGGCGGCTGATCCCGGAAAAGACCCTGCGCCAGATGGTCTGCGCGGCACTGGATGTGATTATCCAGCTGACGCGCCTGCCTGACGGGCGCCGCTGTGTCAGTGAAGTGGTGGAAGTGGTCGGCATCCGCGATGACATCTACGTCACCAATACCCTGTTTCGCGTTGATCGCCGCACCGGGGTCGGCTTCATGCGCGAAGCGGCCCACGCCGCTGGCGACAAGCTGCGGCCTGGCTACTGACATGCTCAAGGAGTCGGCATGAGTGCGTCTCTGGTACTGGGCCTGATCTCCTTGCTGCTGTTTATTGCGTCCATTCGCATGTTCTACCTGGCGCTCAATCAGGGAGCCAGTGAACGGGTCCGGCAGCGGCTGATGGCCGGGCAAGTGCAGCCCGTGGCCGAAAAGACCGGCTGGAGCTACCTGGATCGGGCCTTTTTGCGCGCCGGGCTGGGACAGCCGACCAAACGCATGGGCCTGGCCTTGTCGCTGTATGCGCTGCTGATACTGATCGGCTACGCAACGGCCGGCGTCGTCGGTGCGCTCAGCGTGCTGCTGGCGGTGCCTCTGACACTGCGTGTGTTCGTATCGTGGCGCTATGAGGTCCGCGTGCGCCGCATGATCCAGCAACTGCCGCAATTGCTCGACCATACCGTGCGCAGCCTCAAGTCCGGCAGAACCCTGGCCGACGCGGTGCTGCACGGCATCGACGCCACCGACCAGCCGCTCAAGGACGGCATGAGCCGGATCGAGCGCAACGTACAACTGGGGGTCAGTCTGCCGGATGCGGCAAGGGACTTTGCCGAACTGTATGAGCGCGACGAATTTCACCTGTTCGCCATCGGCTTGCGGGTCAACCACCGCTACGGCGGCAATGCCAGCGAGCTGATGGAAAACCTGATCAAGCTGATTCGTGATCGGGAACAGGCCGGTCGCCAATTGCGCGCAATGACCGGCGAAACCCGAATGACTGCCGTAGTGCTGGCCCTGCTGCCGATCAGCATGGCCGGTTACTTTCTGGCGGTTAACCCCAGCTACCTGCTGCATATGTGGGACGACGAAAGCGGCAAGATCATGCTGAGCGTGGCCTTCGCCCTGCAGGTCACGGGGTGCGTGGTGTTGTGGCGCATGTTGAGGAGCATTTGAGATGGAACTGTTATTCGCCGCCATGATGCTTGCCGCTGCCGCATTTCTGCTGTTGTCAGGCATAGCCCGTCAACGTAGTAATGAACGCCTGGTGGCCAGACGCTTGAGGGGCCAGGTGATCCGCGAGAGCCGCATCGGCAGCCTGTTGCGGTTGCTCGGTGACACCCGCATAGGTCAACGCAGCATCAGCCTGGATTCGGAAACCCAGATACTGCTCAACCGCATCGGCTGGCGGCGCGCCAGCAAACGCTCGTTGTTCGCGGCCTGCCAGGTCGGCGTCCCGGTCGGCCTGATGGTCATTGTCATCCTCGGCCAACTGCTGTTTTTCAAAGGCATCCAGCAACCGCTGATCGCGCCGATCTTTGCCCTGGGCGTCGGCTATCTGCTGCCCAAGCGGATCCTGGCAGCCGTGGCTCGGCGCCGTCAGAAACAAGTGGTGGTGGAAATCTCTACCTTTATCCCGTTGCTGCGCATCCTGTTCGAGTCCGGCATGGCGGTCGAGCAGGCGCTTCGGGTGCTCAGCAACGAAGGCAAAGACCTGCTGCCGGTGCTGTCCGAGGAAATTCGCGTGGTGCTGATGCGCGTTGATTCCGGCCTGGAACTGGGCGAAGAACTGAGAAAAACCGCCGCCCTGCTGGACGTCGACGAGCTGAGCGACACCTGTGTGATCCTCAATCAACTGATTCATCAGGGCGGCGGCGCATTGAAGTCTCTGCTCACGCTCAAGCAACTGATCGATGACCGACGCCTGACCCGTCTGCAGGAATACATTTCCAAACTCTCGGCAAAGATGTCGGTGGTCATGATGGTGTTTCTGTTCCCTGCCCTGCTGATTGTGCTGGCCGGGCCAGGATTTATGGCCATCAGCCGCGCACTGGGCAGTTGACCCGGTGTTACCCGTGCACGAAAGGACGCATTGCAATGAAACCAGCGATCATATTATTCGGGCTGCTGTTGCTGGGCGGATGCGCCAGTGATGGTCGCCCCCTCTGGACGCAGACCACGGCTCAGCCGGGCCAGTGCCCCAAGCTGACCTCGGATCAGGAGTTCTCCCTGAATCTGGCTCAGAACATGGCCGATGAAGGCCGCCTGCATGCCAGCCTTGCCAACCTGGAAAGCCTGCCCGACAGCCTGGGCGAGGTTCGCCTGCGCAAGGCCCGGGTGTTGCGGCTTTTGGGCAGCAACGAGGCTGAGCCTCTGTACCGCAGCCTGCTGGGCACCTGCCGGGCAGCCGAGGGTGAGCATGGCCTCGGGCAACTGGCCGCAGCGCGTGGTGACAACGCGCTGGCACAGCAACACCTGCTGATGGCCAGCAAGCTGCAACCGACCGATGAAAAGATCCGCAATGACCTGGGCGTCGTCTACCTCAACCAGCTGAAACTGGAACAGGCACGCTTTCAGTTCCTGACGGCCATGGAGCTCAAACAATCGGACTCGCTGGCGGCGGTGAACCTGGCCACGCTGCTGATCTATCAGAACAACTGGACGCAAGCCGCCGAACTGGCGTCGCGGGCCGGGCTGACGCCTGAGCAGGTGACCGATGCCCAGGCGCGCGCCGAGCAATTGCGAAAGCGCCCTGCCGCCCCTCGAGCATCTGCACGGCCCATTGCGAGCCTGGCAGGACAAAATGATCGTCAGTCCCAGGAGGTACGACCATGAAGCGCATCATATTCACCGGGTGTGTACTGCTGTTGAGCGCAGGTGACGCCTGGGCGGACAACAACGAAACTGCGGCCTCTGAAACCCGGCAGACCGAGACCTGGCTGCAGCTTCAGGCCAGCGGCAAGGCTGCTTCGTCGACGCCGCAGGTCAATACCGCGGCAGAACGCGACCTCAGCCTGCAACGCTGGCTGGACACGTATAAGTACAAGATCCCGGATTTTTACGATCAGGAGGCTGGTGGCAGCTTTTCCTCGGGCAAGAAATAATTCCGGCACGGTCGTGGGCCTGCTGACACCCACTCTTACAACCTGCCCTCGGCACGCCGCCGGGCACTCCGTTATCATGCGCGGACTTTCGATATTCGAGACTGCCATGCGCCGTTTGTTATGCCTGCTGTTATTGATCCTGGCCCTGCCCGCCTCCGGCGCCGGCCTGCTGGATAGCCGACCTTCATCCACCCTGGGCGGCGGCTCGCTGGATAACAGCAAGGACTTCCTGCCTGTGCGTCAGGCCTTTCAGTTGAGCCTGATCGAAACGACGCCGGAGTCGATCAAGCTGAGGCTGGTCGCCACCGATGGCTACTACCTGTATCGCCACCGCTTCCAGTTCCGCACCGAGCCTGCCGACATCGGCCTTGGCGAAGCGCAACTGCCCAAGGGCGAGCAGAAACACGACGAGTACTTTGGCGATGTCGAGGTCTACCACGGCATTCTCGATATCGACCTGCCACGCAAACCCGGCGAACAGCGCCCCTTCACCCTCGCCGTCACGTACCAGGGCTGCGCCGACAAGGGCTTGTGCTACCCACCTGAAACCGAGCGTCTGAGCATCGGTGATGTGGCCGCCAGCCCGGCCAATCAGGCCTCTGCCACCCCACCCGCCGCCACAGCAGCCTGGAGCTGGAAAGAACTGGCGCTGTTTTTTCTCGCCGGCGTAGGCCTGACCTTTACCCCGTGTGTACTGCCGATGCTGCCGATTCTGTCCGGCGTGGTACTGCGCGGTCAGGTGGGCGGATTGCGCGGCCTGAGCCTGTCTCTGGCTTACGTACTGCCAATGGCGGCGTGCTTTGCCCTGTTGGGCGCGCTGATGGGCGTGTTCGGTGCAGGCCTTAACCTGCAGGCGCGCTTGCAATCGGCCTGGGTACTGGTGCCGTTCTCGGCATTCTTCGTGATCTTCGCCATTGCCATGTTCGGCGCTTTCGAACTGCGCCTGCCTCAGTCCATCAGCTCTCGTCTGGACCGTATCGCCGGCAAGACCCAGGGCGGTTCCTTATGGGGTGCAGCGGTGCTGGGCGTGGTCTCCAGCCTGTTGGTGTCACCTTGCGTATCGGCGCCGTTGGCCGGTGCGCTGTTGTATATCAGCGCCAGCGGCGATGCGCTCGGCGGTGCTCTGAAACTGTTTGCGCTGGGGCTGGGCATGGGCGCGCCGCTGTTGCTGATCGCAACCGGTGGTGCCACATGGCTGCCGAAAAGCGGCCCTTGGCTGGTGACGGTCAAAAATGCCATCGGCGTGCTGCTGCTGGGGCTGGCAATCGGCCTGCTGAGCCGTGTGCTGCCAGGGCAGATCACGTTGTTGCTGGTGGGTCTGCTGTCGGCCGGTGTCGCACTGTTTCTCGGCGCGCTGGAATTCAACCTCAAAACCACACGCCAGAAACTCGCCCAGTTGCTGGGGCTCGCGCTGCTGGTCTACGCGCTGGCGTGCTGGTACGGCGCGCTGTCCGGGCAGACCGACCCCATGCGCCCGCTGGGCCGCGAGTACGCCACGGCGAATAACGGGGCGGCAGCTCCGGCCGCATCACAGTGGCAAACGATCACCACCTCCGCCGAACTGGACCGTGTGATGCAGGAAGCCCGAAGCGAGGGCAAGCCGCTGGTGCTCGACTGGTATGCCGACTGGTGCATCAGCTGCAAGGTCATCGAACACGAAGTCCTGCCTGACCCGGGCGTGGTCGCTCGCTTGTCGGGTTACAAACAGGTGCGTTTCGACATGACCGACAGCAACGCAGAGCAACGCGCCCTGCTTGACCGGTACAAGCTGTTTGGCCCGCCAGCGCTGCTTTTCTTCGATAAAAACGGCGAAGAACTGCAAACTGTCCGGGTCGTCGGCGAAATCGACGCAGCAGGCCTGATAGAGCGTCTGAACAGCGCCAATGACCAAAACTGATACCTGAGTCATAAACTTTGCGCGAATATCGCTCATTGTGCTGGCTACTGTTGTTAACTGGACAGTCCATTGCCCTTCCGGCATAGTCGCCGGGCGTAAACCGCTCGCAGACAATAAAAGGAACACGCAATGGCGACCATCCTGGTCCTTCACGGACCCAACCTGAACTTGCTGGGCACTCGGGAACCCGGGGTCTACGGCACTATCACCCTGCCTCAGATCAATCAGGACCTGGAGCAGCGCGCTCGCGATGCCGGCCACCATCTGATGTATCTGCAAAGCAACGCCGAGTACGAACTGATCGATCGCATTCACGCCGCCCGCGGTGAGGGTGTGGATTTTATTTTGATCAATCCGGCTGCTTTTACGCACACCAGCGTTGCAATACGTGACGCGCTGATGGGAGTGAGCATCCCATTCATCGAAGTGCATTTATCGAACGTGCACAAACGCGAACCTTTCCGCCATCACTCCTACTTTTCAGATGTCGCTGTAGGAGTGATCTGCGGCCTTGGCGCCAGCGGTTACCGACTGGCCCTGGAAGCCGCCCTGGAACAACTGGCCGCCAGTGCCAAGCCATGATGAGTCCAGCCTGAAGCTGACCATATGGCTTGAGCCGGCCGATACATTGCCCTTACAGAACCTTGGGAGTTGATTAATGGATATTCGCAAAGTCAAGAAACTGATCGAATTGCTGGAAGAGTCCGGCATCGACGAGCTGGAAATCCGTGAAGGCGAAGAATCCGTACGGATCAGCCGCCACAGCAAGACTCCGGCACAGCCTTACTACGCACCGGCTCCGGTTGCCGCACCTGCAGCCGCTCCGGCTCCGGCAGCAGCACCGGTTGCGGCCGCTGCAGAAGCGCCATCGGCTCCGAAACTGAACGGCTTTGTGGTCAAGTCGCCAATGGTCGGTACGTTCTACCGTACCCCGGCGCCTACTTCGCCTGCATTCGTCGAAGTCGGCCAGACCGTCAAGAAAGGCGACACCATCTGCATCGTCGAAGCGATGAAAATGATGAACCACATCCAGGCAGAAGCCAGCGGTGTGATCGAATCCATCCTGGTAGAAAACGGTCAGCCGGTTGAGTTTGACCAGCCGCTGTTCACAATCGTTTGACCCGGGGAGAGCCTGCGATGTTGGAAAAAGTTCTGATCGCCAACCGCGGCGAAATTGCCTTGCGCATCTTGCGTGCCTGTAAAGAACTGGGCATCAAGACCGTCGCTGTACACTCCACCGCAGATCGCGAGCTGATGCACCTGGGCCTGGCAGACGAAACCGTCTGCATCGGTCCGGCACCGGCCAATCTGTCCTACCTGAACATTCCGGCGATCATTTCGGCTGCCGAAGTGACCGGCGCCACGGCGATCCACCCGGGTTACGGGTTTCTCGCCGAGAACGCCGACTTCGCCGAACAGGTCGAAAAATCGGGCTTTGCCTTCATCGGTCCAAAAGCAGACACCATACGCCTGATGGGCGACAAGGTTTCCGCCAAGGACGCCATGAAGCTGGCCAACGTGCCGACCGTTCCCGGTTCCGACGGCCCGCTGCCGGAAGACGAAGCGACCGCTCTGCGCATTGGTCGTGAAGTCGGTTACCCGGTGATCATCAAGGCCGCCGGTGGCGGTGGTGGTCGCGGCATGCGTGTGGTTCATCGCGAAGAAGACCTGATCGAAGCCGCGTCCCAGACCCGTGCCGAAGCAGCCGCCTGGTTCAGCAACCCGATGGTCTACCTGGAAAAATACCTGACCAACCCACGTCACGTGGAAGTCCAGGTGATTTCCGACGGTCAGGGCCAGGCCATCCACTTGGGCGATCGCGACTGCTCGCTGCAGCGCCGTCACCAGAAGGTTCTGGAAGAAGCGCCGGCACCGTTCATCGACGAAAAGGCGCGCGAGGATGTTCTGGCTGCCTGCGTCAAGGCGTGTATCGATATCGGCTATCGCGGTGCGGGTACGTTCGAGTTCCTGTACGAGAACGGTCGTTTCTACTTCATCGAAATGAACACCCGTGTTCAGGTGGAGCACCCGGTTTCGGAAATGGTCACCGGCATCGACATCGTCAAGGAGATGCTCAGCATCGCCGCCGGCAACAAACTGTCGTACACCCAGGATGACGTGGTCATCAAGGGTCATGCGCTGGAATGCCGGATCAACGCCGAAGACCCGAAGACCTTCGTGCCAAGCCCTGGTCTGGTCAAGCACTTCCACGCGCCGGGCGGCAACGGTGTACGGGTCGATTCGCACCTGTACAGCGGCTACAAGGTACCGTCCAACTATGACTCGCTGATCGGTAAAGTGATCACCTGGGGCGCGACCCGCGAAGAAGCCATGGCACGCATGCGCAATGCCCTGGACGAAATCGTGGTCGACGGGATAAAGACCAACATCCCGCTGCACCGCGACCTGACCCGCGATGAAGGCTTCTGCGAAGGCGGAGTCAACATCCACTACCTGGAGCACAAACTGGCCAATCAATAAGCCAGTCTGCTTCACAACGACAAAGCCGCAGTGATGCGGCTTTGTTGTTTGCAGCGCATAGCAGTAAACTTGCCCGCTTCCTGCGGCCGCACTGGCCTTACAAGCCGCACTTATTTCCAAATCGAAGGTAATCCGCCATGCCTTGGCTGCAAGTCCGTCTCGCCATCAGCCCAGAACAAGCCGAAACCTACGAAGACGCCCTTCTTGAAGTCGGCGCCGTGTCCGTGACCTTCATGGACGCTGAAGACCAGCCGATTTTCGAGCCCGAACTCAATACCACGCCGCTGTGGGCACACACCCACCTGCTGGCGCTGTTCGAAGCCGACACCAATGCCGAGATGGCCCTGGCGCACCTGAGCCTGCTGACCGGCGAAGAGTTGCCCGAGCACAGCGCCGAAGTCATCGAAGATCAGGACTGGGAACGCAGCTGGATGGATAACTTCCAGCCGATGTGTTTCGGCAAGCGTCTGTGGATCGTGCCGAGCTGGCACGCCGCACCGCAACCGGACGCCGTGAACCTGTTGCTCGATCCAGGCCTGGCCTTCGGCACCGGGACCCACCCGACCACCGCGCTGTGCCTCGAGTGGCTGGACGGCCAGGACCTCGAAGGCTGCAACGTGCTGGATTTCGGCTGCGGCTCGGGCATTCTGGCCATCGCCGCACTGCTGCTGGGTGCCGAACAGGCCGTTGGCACCGATATCGACGTGCAGGCCCTGGAAGCCTCTCGTGACAATGCCGGACGCAACAATATCGCCGCCGAACGCTTCCCGCTGTACCTGCCCGAGGATCTGCCACACCAGCAGGCCGATGTGCTGGTCGCCAACATTCTGGCTGGCCCGCTGGTTTCCCTGGCGCCGCAACTGGCTACCCTGATCAGAGCCGGCGGACGCCTGGCACTCTCAGGCATCCTTGCCGAACAGGGTGAGGAAGTCGCGGCAGCCTATGCTGACAGTTTTGATCTGGACCCGATCGCAAACCGAGATGGCTGGGTACGCATCACGGGTCGCCGCCGTTAACCGCCGCTTCAACCGGACAGCCGCATGACCGACAGTTTCGTCACTCAGTGCCCGCACTGCCAGACCAGTTTCAGAGTCAGTCACGCTCAACTGAGCGTGGCCCGTGGCGTGGTGCGGTGCGGAGCCTGCCTGCAGGTGTTCAACGCAGCGCGGCAGTTGCTTGAGCAACGCGCCAGCGATGACGCCGAAAAAGAGGCCCTGCCCGCTTCGCCGGTGGTCGCAGCCCTGCCCGAACCGGAGCCCCTGCCGACGCCAGTGCCCGAGCCCGAGCTGAAGCCACAGCCGGAACCGGAACCGGAAAAGACGCCCGAAGAGGACGACCCCTGGCGGGTCAGTGAACTGGATCTGGACAATCTCAATCTGGACGAAGAACTGGCCCGCCTCGAACAACGCGAGACGCGCAGGCCTGATACCTTTGCCCGCCCGGTCAGCGACATCGGCAACGACAACGACGCTGTGAGCCTGACGGCGAAGCGTGACAGTCGGCAGAGCGATGAGGCTGCCTGGGTCGATACGCTGCATAACGACGATGTCGAGCAACTGCCCGAGTTGCATGCAGAAGTTATCCCGGATACAGACGCTGCAGAAGCTGCCGAGCCGCAGGAGGACGACAAACGCACCGAGCCGTCGCTGTCACTGGACAAGGATCTGGACGATGACGAGCCACCGATGCCAGTCATCATCCAGCGCAAGGCCCCGCCTGCCGAGAAGGTCGAGCGCTGGTCGGCGGTGGATGACGATGATGAGGACGACGACCATGAGCCGGAGCCTGAAACCCGGGGCAAGCGCAGCCGCAACGAACCGGCAGTGCGCGACCAGACACTTCTCGACCTGACCGACGACCCTCTGCAATTGGACTGGCAACGGCCCAAACCACGCTGGGGCCGACGCCTGGCCTGGGGTTTGTTGATCGTGCTGGCGCTGGCGGGTTTGGCAGGACAGTACGTGTGGTACCACTTCGATCAGCTGGCACGCCAGGACCAGTACCGCCCGCTGTTTCAGCAGATTTGCCCGCAGGTTGGCTGCAAGGTGCCGAGCAAGGTCGACATTTCCCAGCTCAAGAGCAGCAACCTGGTCGTGCGCAGTCACCCGGAGTTTCAGGGGGCCTTGGTGGTCGATGCGATCATCTACAACCGCGCCTCGTTTTCCCAGCCGTTTCCCCTGTTGGAGCTGCGTTTTTCCGATACCGGCGGTCAGTTGATTGCCAGTCGTCGGTTCAAGCCCAGTGAATACCTGAGCGGCGAAATGGCCGGCAAGGAAGAGATGCCGCCGCAGACGCCGATCCATATCGCGCTGGATATCCTTGATCCAGGCGCCAAGGCGGTGAACTACAGCCTGAACTTCCGCTCGCCGGAATGACACGCCCGACGCTGAAGCGTCGGTCAAGACTGCTTCTTTACACGTTAATTTCATCAAAGAACGCTACACGATCGCAGAAATTTCGCTGCAAAATACCCTCTTGTCGAGGTGGTCGAGCCCCGGCAAGAACTGTTCAGATTTTATCCAATTCAGCCTTTATCCAGTCATCGAGAGCGGGTATCATGCCAACCCTTTTTCAAACTCTCGGTTCGATCTGACGGTGGCGCATGCGGCTGGCGGGATGAGCCGTTGCAGACCGAGTGAAACAGTTTTTTACACGGCCTGCGGATGATTTGGCCTCCACAACAGGTAAGGCTATGTCGGCAGTACGCATCGGCCCATATACAGTGCAAAACGGCTTGATTCTCGCCCCGATGGCGGGCGTCACCGACCAGCCTTTCCGTCAGCTGTGCCGAAGACTCGGTGCCGGCCTGGTGGTTTCGGAGATGGTCACCAGTGACATGAGCCTGTGGAACAGCCGCAAATCGCGTCTGCGCATGATCCATGAGGGTGATCCCGAGCCGCGCTCGGTACAGATCGCCGGTGGTGATCCGCAGATGCTGGCAGACGCAGCACGTGCCAATGTCGAACTGGGCGCCCAGATCATCGACATCAACATGGGTTGCCCGGCCAAGAAAGTCTGTAACAAGGCAGCAGGCTCGGCGCTGTTGAAGGATGAGCAACTGGTCAACGACATCCTGCAGGCCGTCGTGGCTGCAGTCGATGTACCGGTCACGCTGAAGATCCGCACCGGATGGGATCGCGACAACCGAAATGGCCTGACAGTGGCGAAAATCGCCGAGCAGGCGGGCATCACGGCACTGGCGGTACACGGGCGAACCCGTGCCGACCTGTACACCGGCGAGGCCGAGTACGACACCATCGCCCAGATCAAACAGGCCGTGTCGATACCGGTCTTTGCCAATGGCGACATCGATTCACCGGAAAAGGCCCGGCACGTGCTGAAAGCCACCGGTGCAGACGGATTACTGATTGGCAGGGCCGCACAGGGGCGTCCCTGGATTTTTCGCGAGATAGAACACTTCCTGCGCACCGGAGAGACACTCCCGGCGCCGCAGTCGAGTGAAGTGGAACGCATTCTGCTTGAGCATCTGGCAGCGCTCCACGTTTTCTATGGAGACGTGATGGGCGTGCGCATTGCACGCAAACACGTCAGTTGGTATCTCGCAACCCTGCCGGGCGCCAGAGAGTTTCGCGCCCACTTCAATCGTTTGGAAGATACGGAAGCACAGTGCGCCAACGTCCGGGAGTTCTTCAGCCAAGGCTGCAAGGGCCCGGATAACGAGAATGATAAAGAGGTGGCCGCATGACGATGATGACCGAGACTTTAGTGAGTGGAACAACACCCGTGAGCGACAACGTCAATTTGAAACAGCACCTCAACACGCCGAGCGAAGAGGGTCAGACCCTGCGCGGAAGTGTCGAGAAGGCGCTGCACAATTATTTCGCCCACCTCGAAGGCGCATCCGTCACTGACGTCTACAACCTGGTGTTGTCGGAAGTCGAGGCTCCGCTTCTGGAAAGCGTGATGAACTACGTCAAGGGCAACCAGACGAAGGCCTCCGAGCTGCTGGGATTGAATCGCGGGACGCTGCGCAAGAAACTCAAACAGTACGATCTGCTTTAAAGCATTCAAAACAGAAAAGGCGACCTTGCACCGCGGTCGCTTTTTTTTGCTGACTTCTTTTGCTTTTGATGGAAATCGAGATGACCGACCAGACTACCCGCCTGCCGATCCGCCGCGCTCTGATCAGCGTATCCGACAAGACAGGAATCCTTGAGTTTGCCCGCGAGCTTGAAGCGCTGGGCGTCGAGATTCTTTCCACTGGCGGTACGTTCAAGCTGCTCAAGGACAACGGTGTCGCGGCAGTCGAAGTGGCTGACTACACCGGCTTCGCCGAAATGATGGACGGCCGGGTCAAGACCCTGCACCCCATGATCCATGGCGGGATTCTGGGTCGTCGCGGCATAGACGACGCCATCATGACCGAGCACGGCATCAAGCCGATCGACTTGGTTGCGGTCAATCTGTACCCGTTTGAAGCCACTGTTTCCAAGCCGGGTTGTGACCTGCCGACCGCCATCGAAAACATCGACATCGGCGGCCCGACCATGGTCCGCTCCGCGGCGAAGAACCACAAGGACGTCGCCATCGTGGTCAATGCCGGCGATTACGGCCAGGTCCTGGAAAGCCTCAAGGCCGGTGGCCTGACCTACGCTCAGCGCTTCGACCTGATGCTCAAGGCGTTCGAACACACCGCCGCCTACGACGGCATGATCGCCAACTACCTGGGCGGCGTCGACCAGACTGCCGAAACCCTCAGTACCGAAGGCCGCAGCCAGTTCCCGCGCACCTTCAACACCCAGTTCGTCAAGGCTCAGGAAATGCGCTACGGCGAGAACCCGCACCAGAGTGCGGCGTTCTACGTCGAAGCCAAACCTGCCGAGGTCGGCATTGCCACGGCCACCCAGTTGCAGGGCAAAGAGCTGTCGTTCAACAACGTAGCCGATACCGATGCCGCCCTGGAATGCGTCAAGAGCTTCGTCAAACCGGCCTGCGTGATCGTCAAGCACGCCAACCCGTGCGGTGTCGCGGTCTGCCCGGATGATGAAGGCGGCATTCGTCAGGCTTACGAACTGGCCTACGCCACCGACTCAGAGTCGGCATTTGGCGGCATCATCGCCTTCAACCGCGAGCTGGACGCTGCAACCGCCAAGGCCATCGTCGAGCGCCAGTTCGTCGAAGTGATCATCGCACCGAGCGTCAGCGCCGAAGCCCGCGCCATCGTCGCCAGCAAAGCCAACGTGCGCCTGCTGACCAGCGGCCAGTGGAGCGAGCGCCTGCCTGCCTGGGACTACAAACGCGTCAATGGCGGCCTGCTGGTACAGAGCCGTGACATCGGCATGATCACCGAGGCCGACCTCAAGGTCGTCACCCAGCGTGCGCCGACCGAACAGGAAATGCATGACCTGATCTTCGCCTGGAAAGTCGCCAAGTACGTCAAGTCCAACGCCATCGTCTACGCCCGCAACCGCCAGACCGTCGGCGTCGGCGCTGGCCAGATGAGCCGCGTGAACTCCGCGCGTATCGCTGCCATCAAGGCTGAGCATGCCGGCCTGCAGGTTCAGGGCGCAGTCATGGCCTCCGATGCCTTCTTCCCGTTCCGTGACGGCATCGACAACGCGGCCAAGGTCGGCATCACCGCTGTCATCCAGCCAGGCGGCTCGATGCGTGACAATGAAGTGATCGCTGCGGCCGACGAAGCCGGCATCGCAATGGTGTTTACCGGCATGCGTCACTTCCGGCACTAATCAGAAAAACGGCCGCACTGGCGCAGGTGTCTGCGGCGTCAGTGCGGCCTCGTACTGCGGGCTGGGCCGCCTCAGGCACACCGCGTACTCCAGAATCAGCGTCATCGAGGTTTTTGAAATGAATGTTTTGATCATTGGCAGCGGCGGTCGTGAACACGCCCTGGCATGGAAAGTCGCCCAGGACCCACGCGTGCAGAAGGTGTTTGTCGCACCGGGCAATGCGGGCACGGCGATCGAGGCCAAATGCGAAAACGTGGCCATCGACGTTCTGGCACTGGAGCAACTGGCGGATTTCGCTGAAAAGAACGTTGCGCTGACCATCGTCGGCCCCGAAGTACCGTTGGTTGCAGGCGTCGTCGACCTGTTCCGCAGCCGTGGCCTGGACTGCTTCGGTCCGACCGCCGGTGCTGCGCAGCTTGAAGGCTCCAAGGCGTTTACCAAGGACTTCCTGGCGCGTCACAAGATCCCGACCGCCGACTATCAGAACTTCACCGAGATCGAGCCTGCCCTGGCCTATCTGCGTGAAAAAGGCGCGCCGATTGTCATCAAGGCCGACGGCCTGGCCGCGGGCAAGGGCGTGATCGTCGCCATGAGCCTGGCAGAAGCCGAAGACGCCGTACGTGACATGCTGGCTGGCAACGCCTTTGGCGACGCCGGTTCGCGCGTTGTCATCGAAGAGTTTCTCGATGGCGAAGAGGCCAGCTTTATTGTCATGGTCGACGGCAAGAATGTATTGCCTATGGCCACCAGCCAGGACCACAAGCGCGTCGGCGACGGCGACAGCGGGCCGAACACCGGCGGAATGGGTGCCTACTCCCCTGCCCCGGTGGTCACCGCCGAAGTTCATCAACGTGTCATGGACCTGGTGATCTGGCCGACCGTCAGGGGCATGGCCGATGAAGGCAACGTTTACACCGGCTTCCTCTATGCTGGTCTGATGATCGATAAAGCGGGCAACCCGAAAGTCATCGAGTTCAATTGCCGCTTCGGCGACCCGGAAACCCAGCCGGTCATGCTGCGTCTGCAATCGAGCCTGGTACTGCTGGTCGAAGCTGCGCTGGCGCAGGCGCTGGACAAGATCGAAGCACAGTGGGACCCGCGCCCGAGCCTGGGTATCGTGCTGGCCGCCGGAGGCTATCCTGGCGACTACGCCAAAGGCGCAGTCATCGAGGGTCTGGACGCAGCGGCACAGCTCGAAGGCAAGATTTTCCATGCAGGCACGGCCTTGCAGGATGAGCGTGTCGTGACCAGTGGTGGTCGTGTACTGTGTGCCACAGCGCTGGGTGACAGCGTCGGCAACGCGCAGGAAAATGCCTACGCGCTGGCCGCAAAAGTCGACTGGCAAGGGTGTTTCTACCGCAAGGACATTGGCTATCGTGCCATTGCCCGTGAGCGTGGCGAAGACCAGGAATAATCGATCGGACCGGCCTCTTCAACCAGAGGCTGGCCGGTTGCTCCGGTATTCGCGGTTTTACCAGGCATTCACTCACGAAGGGATTTCATTGTGCGCTGGCTCAGGATTGCCATAGCCTCAACCGTCGGACTGCTGACCCTGCTGTTCATGCTTTCGGCGCAGGCCGAGCATGGTGCAGGCTGGTCGACGCTGCTCGACGAAAAGGCCCATCTGACGCTGGATGAAATCCGCTCGGCGCGCTATCAGAATCAATTCAGCCCCACCGAACTGGAACGGGTCGCTGCAGCGGATCGCGACGATGCTGTGTGGCTGCATTACCGCCTGCAACCCACCCAGCACGAACAACTGCTGCGTATCTTCGCCCCGGACCTGTCCAGCGCCGATATGTATGTCATGGACGGCGATCGACAGATTGACCATGTGCGCACCGGCAATGACGTGCCGATTGAAGATCAGCGACTGCCGTCCAATGATTTCCTGCTACCGGTTCCGCAAAGCTCGGCCCCGCTGGATATCTACCTGAGGCTGGTCTCCGCGCAGAAAATGCGCCCCAGCATCACCCTTGAACCGGCCATCGAGAGCGCCGCCAACGAGACCCAGCCGCTGCTGTTCGGTCTGCTGTTTGGCGCGCTGTCCATGCTGATCGTGCAGAACCTGACACGTTACGGACACACCCGATCGCGCAGCAATCTGTGGCTGGCCGCCTGCGAATCGTTACTCGGGCTCAGTGCCCTGTTGCTCCTCAACCTGCTGCGCCCGATCGACCCGTGGAATATCGCGCAAACCCCGAGCGCACACCTGGCATTGCTGCTGGCCGCTGTCGCAGGCCTGATCTACACCTACTGTTTCTTCGTCCACCGCAATGCCCGCAAACTCGATCGTCTGTTGCTGGGCAACGCAGTGCTCATGGGGATCGGCGCCTTGCTGGTGCTGTTCGACGAAAAGCTGCCGATCAACTTCCTGACGTTCGGCCTGGTCTCGTTGACGACATTGAGCATTCTGGCGGTGTCGATGTGGCACTGGCAGAAGGGCTATCGTTCGGCGCGCCTGTTTGTCCTGGGGATGATCACCTTCAATATCGGCTACATGGTGGTTCTGCCCGGCCTGCTGTGGCTGAGCCTGGTGCCGCCACAATGGCTGATTCTGGCGCTGCTCAGCGTGTTCTGCATCAGCGGCCTGCTGATGAGCCTGGCGCTCAGCGAACGCCATCGCAGCATCACCGAAGACCGTTTCAGCATCAGCCGCGATCAGGCGGCCAGCACTGCCGAAATCAACGCCAAGGCCGAGTTTCTGGCCAAGATCAGCCACGAGATTCGCACCCCGATGAATGGCGTGCTGGGCATGACCGAACTGCTGCTCGGCACCCCGCTGTCGGTCAAGCAGCGCGACTACGTGCAGACCATCCACAGTGCCGGCAACGAACTGCTGACGCTGATCAACGAGATTCTCGACATCACCAAGCTCGAGTCAGGGCAGATCGAACTCGACGACGTGCAGTTCGACATCGGCGCGCTGGTCGAGGACTGCCTGAATATCTTCCGCGCCAAGGCCGAGCAGCAACAGGTCGAGCTGATCAGCCAGATTCAGCCTCAGGTGCCACGTGTCATCAATGGCGACCCGACCCGTCTGCGCCAGACACTGCTGAGCCTGCTGGAAAATGCCCTGAAGAAGACCGACGAAGGTGAAATTCTTCTGGCCGTCGCCCTTGAGTCCTCGAAAAGCGGCAATACGCGGTTGCGTATTTCGGTTCAGGACAGCGGCGAATCGCTTTCCGATGAAGAACGTGAAGAGCTGCTGCACGCCGAACTGCACAGCCGTAACTTCCTGGCGAGCAGCCGGCTCGGCGGCCACCTCGGGCTGGTGATCGCTCGTCAGTTGATCGTACTGATGGACGGCGAGTTCGGCATTCAGAACAGTGGGGCGCAAGGCAATACGCTGTGGCTGAACCTGCCGCTGGATGCAAAGCTGCTCGAACAGCCGACCATCGATCTGGACAGCCCGCTGAAAGATGCCAGGGTGCTGGTGGTCGACGACAACGACACGTGCCGCAAGGTCCTGGTCCAGCAATGCAGCGCCTGGGGCCTGAATGTCAGCGCAGTGGCGTCCGGCAAGGAGGCACTGGCCCTGCTCAGAACCAAGGCGCACCTGCGCGACTATTTCGATGTGGTCCTGCTCGATCAGAACATGCCGGGCATGACCGGCATGCAACTGGCCGCCAAGATCAAGGAAGACCCGAGCCTGAATCACGACATTCTGTTGATCATGCTGACCGGCATCAGCAATGCGCCCAGCAAGATCATCGCGCGCAACTCCGGCATCAAGCGCATTCTGGCCAAACCGGTGGCAGGCTATACGCTCAAGACCACGCTGGCAGATGAGCTGACCCAGTTGAACAAGGGTGTTGTGTCGAGCAAGCCCGGCCCGGTCGTGACGCCGCCGGTCAACGTCCCCGGCGACTTCCGGATTCTGGTGGCCGAAGACAACAGCATTTCGACCAAAGTCATCCGCGGCATGCTCGGCAAGCTCAACCTCAACCCCGATACCGCGAGCAATGGCGAAGAAGCGCTGCGAGCCATGAAGGCGCAGCGTTATGACCTGGTGCTGATGGACTGCGAGATGCCGATACTCGACGGCTTCTCGGCCACCGAGCAATTGCGCGCCTGGGAAGTCGGCAATCAGCGTGTACGCACCCCGGTCGTTGCACTGACCGCGCACATTCTCACCGAGCACAAGGACCGGGCACGCCAGGCCGGCATGGACGGCCACATGGCCAAGCCCATCGAACTGTCCCAGTTGCGCGAACTGGTCGAGCACTGGGTAGCGCATCGTGACAAGGCCCGCGGGCTGACGTCGGAAGGCGAACACTATCGACAAAACTGACAGCGACGGGAAAGGCCTGTGGCCTGATAGACTGGCGATGCCATCCACCTGCTGCTGTGAGTCGAAGCCATGCTTCACGTGTTGTTCAGCGTCTATCTGAAAATGCTGGTGCTTTACAGCCCGTTTTTCGTTCTTTCCTGCTTCATCAGCCTGACGCGTGGTCACTCGCGCAAGGAACAGCGGCGCCTGGCCTGGAAGGTGGCACTGGCGACACTGGTTTCCAGCGTATTGCTCTATCTGTTCGGACGCGTGATTTTCGATGTATTCGGCATCACCGTGGATGCGTTCAGGATTGGTGCCGGCAGCGTGCTGTTCATATCGGCACTGGGCATGGCCCAAGGCAAGTCGGCAGTGCAGACCGACAATATCCAGCAGGATGTAACCATCGTTCCTCTGACCATCCCGCTTACCGTCGGCCCCGGCACGATTGGTGCGCTGCTGGTCATGGGCGTCAGTCAGCCCCACTGGGACGACAAACTCACCGCCATCCTGAGTATTGCGCTGGCCAGCCTCACCGTCGGCGTCGTGCTCTACCTCTCCAACCGTATCGAACGCATCCTCGGCGATCAGGGTTTGCAGATTGTCAGCCGTTTGATGGGGCTGTTCGTCTGTGCGCTGGCCGCGCAAATCATTTTCACCGGCATCAGAGGCTACCTGCTGCCCTGACAGGGTTCAGATACTGGCAGCCCGCACCAGCTCCTGCGCCCTGCCGTCCAGATAACGCATCACCTCGTCACGATGAGCTGCATACACCTTGCTGTCAAAGATGTAACTGCCGCCCTTGAAGTGAAACAGCAGTCTTCGTCTTCCTGGCGCGTGGTCGTCAATGCTCAGGTGCAGACTGCAAAGCAACAGGAGCATCCGGCCAGGTTCATACTTTTCGCAGGGTACGATCTGAAAACTGCCCAGCCGTCCCTGGTCGAAGCCGCTCTGAAAGTACGACTCTGCGGCCTGCCCCACCCCCATTGCCGCGACCGCACGCTGCACCATGCCACCAAGACGCTTGCGATCCGCAGGATGACTGACCTTGAACGTGGCCTGCAGTAAATCGTCGACACTGCTCACCACCAGCGAGTCCCCAAGGACCACGCCCTTTTGCTGTATGCCGCGCGCCTTGAGGCGACTGCGGTAGTAATGCATCCAGGTGCCCCACTGGGTTTTGAAATCAAACTGCCTGCCCGCGAACAACTGGGCGTCCAGAAGCACGTTCTGAATATCCGTGCGCTCCTCGCTCGAAAGCCCGGGCAAAAACGCGACCATACTGGGGATAGTGCCCAGATAGGCCGCGTTGCCTGTGTCTGCATTCATGTGCGTTACTCCCTTCCATGGGCTTGTCCAGGTTGCTAAAGACTGATGATTTCGGCTGCAGCGCGATCAGCCAGGGCGTCCCGCACCGTCTGGCGAAAAGGCTCGAAACTCTGGCGACTGAAGCGGAACGCAGTAGTGACGGCATGCACCTGCATTTCGCCGCCCACTATCTGCCAGAAATAACGCGCGGGCCGCAGCGCCAGGGTGGTCATCTGCAGGCTGCACAGAAGGATCGACACCTCGTCCTCATTGCGCATTGCACAGGGCATGAGCTGGAAGCTTTCAGAACGCCCGGACGTGAACCAACTGCCGAAAAAACGCGTCGCATGATCACTGTTCAATAGCTTGTCGAGCGAACTGCGGTAGAGCTGGCGAAGCTCGCCAGCGTTATCGACCACGGGTAGCTGCAGTTTTCCGATGTCACTGAAACTGTGGATTTTCAAGCGGGCATCGTTGATCCCGGCGCTCCGCGGACCACCGGTGGCGGCAATCGAGCGCTGGTAAGCATCCAGCCATGCACGCCAGTTCATCCTGGAAGAATGGCGATCATCTGCGACCAGTCGGGCATGCTGCAGACAATCCATTATGTCCTGGCGCAAATCAGGTTCGACATTGCCGGCGAAGGACAGCAGGCTGGCACCCGTCAGCAGGGCTTTATCCGGATCAGACATCAGGACTGCCCCCAAGCGGCATGATCAGGCCCGCACGCTTGCTCGACAGCGCGGTGTCGATGCCATCGCGAAACTGTGAATAGACCTGCTCGAACAGTTGCATTGCATAGACAGTCACAGCGATGTTGCCGTAGACACTGTTCGGCTCGATGACCTCGAAAAGAAACCCGGATGACAACGGCTGACGTGTGGCGAACTGAAACTGCGCCAGCTTGAGGTTTTGCCGGATGTCGACGAAAGCCAGTTGCAGAACCACGCTGACCTGCAATCTTCCTGCGTGATTCAAACCGCTCTGTACCGTCTGACTGCGCAGCAGATGAAGCGCTTCGCTGGCGACGGACTGATTACCTGCCCTGCGCATGAACGCCTCCGCATGCAGGAGCGTATCGGCTGAGACGAAGGGTGCAAGCGCGCGCGCCATGCAACTCCATGCCGTTTCGGCAGATTCTGGCGGCAAGGGCTGGCTGATATGTTCGCTGGCACTCGGCAACCAGCCGAAACGCTGCGCAGCGGCGAGACGGGTTTCATTCCATTTTTCGGCTTCAGCAAACTTCGAGTGTTGTTTCGATGCGGCCAGCTGCACGTACAGCATCGAGTCCAGCACATCGTTTTTCAGGGCGACCCGCTGCGGCTCGGGGAAAAACATCAAACAGCCCGCATTGACGACTACAGCATCCAATTCCTGCTTCATGGGAGAATTCCTTTTATCCCGAAAGCGGAGGCAGTCCGCGCCTCCGCCAACACTCCGATCAGATTTCGTATTCTGCAATCGCATTACTGACATTGTCGCCAAGCCGTTGCTCGATCAGCTCGCGATGGCGCGCATACAAGGCCGTGTTGAGCAACAGGTTGTCCTCGCCCTTCCAGGTCTGGACACTGGTGTCCTGCCATTCCCAGAACAGCACATTGGTGACGTCACTGTCGGCCTGGAAGCTGACTGCCGCCATGGCCAGACTCACGATGCTGTCCTCGGATTCGATACAGGAGGCGATACGGAAGCTACCGCCACGGTGTGCCTTGGTCTGGCTCTCGAACAGGCGCAGGGGTTCTTTCCTGGCCTGCAGTGCGGCGACGGCATCTGCAGCCACTTTGAGCATCAGTACCGATGCAGGTCCGGGTAACGCGGCAGCTGCAATGGCCGAACCGAGGATCTCGAGACCGACTTCGTCCATGGTGAAACGCTGCTGGGTGGCACGATAGCGCGCATAGTTCCAATGGGTGGAGAGCCAGCCCACCTTGGAAAGCACTTCGTTGAATTTGTCATACCACTGATCGCCCTGGGTTTCAGAGCTGAACGCCTTGTTGGCCACAAGGGTGGCGAACAGAAAGGAATTCATCACGTCCTGCTTGCTCTGCGCCGACATACCGTTGGGAAATGCCAGCACACTGCCTGCAACCACCGCACCTTCATTGCCGGACTGTGCGTCAGTGACGTCACCTGCCTTAAGTAATCCGGGAGTTGCGGGGGCCGCGAATGCGCCCAACGAAGGTGGGCATTCAGCCAGCTCGCAGGCGGCAATGTAGTCGAGGTTGTCAGTGATGTTCATGGTTTTGTCCTGTGTCATTTAATTAGTCCTTTAATTCATGCGTCCTGATGGACTGAATCGAGACTAACGAAATAAATCAGGCATTTTTTTCGGCGCTTTCCGGTTGCCCTCTGATGGCTTTCGGGCACTTGACTACCGAACTCGATACGCAGGGCCAAACTCGACCCGCCATCTGCCTCCCGGCATACCGCAGGTAAGCGAAGATTCCGGGGAGGTTTCTGGAATCGGACTACGGGCGACGAAGGTTGAAGAGAGCCGATTCGCTCAAGCCTGTGGGTCGAAACACTGGCTCGCAGGCTTGAGGTGACATCGCCACTTCAGCGCTTTCCCACGCTGGATGGCGGCAGGTATGACACGCGTGCGCGCTCACCCTGTAGGTTTGTTGCCGTACCAACGCGGCGTGTAGACCCAGTTGCCGCCTTCGTGGCGCGCAAAGGTGCACGTCAGGGAAGAGCCGATCAACACCATGGTGCGCATGTCCACCTGCTCCGGTGTCAATTCGCCCAGCGTGATAACCCGCAATGTCTGACCGGGACGGCCAATGTCGCGGCCCAGCGTCACGGGGGTTGCAGGGATGCGATGCTGGCGCACGATCTCCAGCGCACGCCCCAGTTGCCAAGGTCGGGAGCGCGATATCGGGTTGTAGAACGCCAGCGCCAGATCGGCCTGGCAGGCGAGGTCCAGACGCTTTTCGATGATCTCCCAGGGCTTGAGGTTGTCGGACAGCGACAGCACACAGAAATCATGCCCCAGCGGCGCACCGGCCTGGGCTGCGGTGGCCAGAGAGGCCGAGACACCCGGCAGAATCTCCAGCTCGACCGCATGCCAATGAGGATTATCCGACTCATGCAACGCTTCAAGCACCGCTGACGCCATGGCGAACACTCCCGGATCACCGGACGACACCACGACCACCGAACGGCCTTGAGCAGCCAGCTCGAAGGCATGTCGGGCACGCTGCATTTCTTCACGATTGTCAGTGCAGTGCAGTACCTGATCGGCACGAAACGGCCCCGCCATGCGCACGTAGGTTTCATAGCCCAGCACATCGTTGGCACGTGCCAGTTCGGCCTTCACCGCAGGCACCATCAGGTCTGCAGCGCCAGGCCCCAGACCAATGACTGCAACGCGGCCACGCCCGCGGCCGATGCTCTGCACCTCCAGCGGTTGCGCCGCGACGGCAATCGCGGTGTGGGCATCGACGCAGAGCGGTGGCAACAGCTGCGGCACAGCCTTCATGGCCATCTCGCTGGCCGCAGCGGCGCTGACGAATCGCACCGCAACGTCCAGCTCGGCGGCAGCCTTGTGCAGGTGCGGATTGGCCATCTGCTCCTCGGCCGCCAACAGACAGGCCAGGGACTGCCCGGCAATACGTGCCTCGTGCAGGGCCGAGCGCACGTGCTCAGCCAGCTCGTCGGTGAGGCCAGTCACCGCCACCAGCACGTTACGTGAGTAGATCAGCAATTCATGGGGCGACGGCTCGCGCAGGGCACTGCCGACATGAATGGCCAGCGCCGCCTGTGGATGTTCGGGCAGTTGCGCCTGAGCCAGCCAGGGGGCTTCACCCTCGATGCGCACGGGTTCGCCGGACAGCAGGTCGGAAACGAAACGCTTGCCCAGCTCCAGATCGCCCAACGCATAGCCGCTTGGCGGATTGAGCAGGCAGGTGCCGAAACGCAGCTCGCCGCTGGTGGTGATCGCCGGCGCAACGCCAAGCCCGCTGGCGATGCTGCGCGCCAGGACATTCACCCCGCCAAGGCCGCCAAGCAGCGGCACCACGGCGCTACCGTCTTCGGCCACGGCGAGCACCGGCGGTTCGGCGCCCTTCTCCAGCAGCACGGCGGCCAGCGTACGAATAACGATACCGGCTGCGCAAAGGGCGATGATCGGCGTGTTCTGTTGATACAGCTGGCGCAGCGTCGCGCCGAAGTCGCTGTAAGTGCGGTCGGCCCCCTGCACGCGTTCGGCCAGGCCATGAATCAGCGCATCGGGAAACAGCTGTTGAATGCGCCGCGCGGTAGCAAGGCTGCCATTACCGAGGATGACGATGGCCGGAGTCATGGAGGTCATCAGCCTTGCCACCTGTCGCCAGGAACGATAATCAGCGAAAAATAGGGCGACGACATCGGGTCAACCTGATCCAGCGGGACGATTTTCTGGTTGCTCATCGTGGCGCGCTCGACATACAGCGCACGCCCGGCCATCCCTAGCTCGGTCAGCACTTCGCGGACCTTGTGAAAGTTGCGCCCCAGTTTCATGATCACCGCCGCGTCGGCGTCGGCCAGCTTGCGTTTCAGGTCATCGTGGGGCAGCACACCGGACAGCACCGACAGGCTCTGATTGCGATACACCAGCGGTGCGCCCAGCACCGAAGCACCGCCGAGCATCGAGCACACGCCCGGAATCACTTCAGCGTCGTAGTGCTCGGCCAGACGATCGTGCAGGTACATGTAGGAACCATAGAAAAACGGATCGCCTTCGCAGATCACCGCCACGTCGCGTCCGGCGTCCAGGTGCGCGGCAATGTGCCGGCTGGATTCGTCGTAGAAGTCGCTGATGAGCTTTTCGTAGGACAGTGTCGCCGGCAATGCCTCGGTGGTGACCGGGTAGACCAGCGGCATCAGGGTCTGAACGTCCTGCAGATGCGCTTCGATGATGCCGAAGGCGTTGCCCTTTTTACCCTTGGCCACGAAATACGCCACCACCGGCGACTCGCGCAGCAGGCGCAGGGCCTTGACGGTGATCAGCTCCGGATCGCCAGGACCGACGCCCAGGCCAATCAATCGACCGCGTGCCTGCATCATTCGATCTCCGTGGCCAGTGCGTTGACAGCGGCCACGGCCATGGCGCTGCCGCCACGACGGCCCTGCATGATCACGAACGGCACGCCGCGGCTATCGGCGGCGAGCATCGCCTTGGACTCGGCGGCGCCGACAAAGCCGACCGGAAAGCCGAGAATCAGTGCAGGCTTCGGCGCACCGGCATCAAGCATTTCCAACAGATAGAACAGCGCGGTCGGCGCGTTGCCGATGACCACCACGCTGCCTTCCAGGTGCGGACGCCACAGCTCAAGCGCTACCGCAGAGCGCGTATTGCCCAGCTCCAGGGCCATTTCCCGCACACCTTCATCATGCAAGGTGCAGATGATCGGGTTATTGGCGGGCAACCGGGTGCGGGTGATGCCTTCGGAGACCATGCGCGCATCACACAGGATCGGCGCTCCGGCGGCCAGAGCGTTGCGCCCGGCGGTACCGGCACCCGGCGAGAAGCGCAGGTCTTCGATGACTTCGACCATCCCGCAGGCATGGATCACGCGCACGGCGAGTTTTTCCAGGTCGGCAGGGATCGTGTCAAGACGCGCTTCGGCGCGAATGATCGAGAAAGAGTTGCGATATATCTCCTGACCATCGCGGATGTAATCAATCATGCATGTTGCTCCGTGAGCCGGCGTTCAACTGCGCGCCGACTGCTTCAATAGTAAGGTTGCGCGCGCGCAGCACGCCGAAACCGGCATGCGCTGCATCGCGAAAATAAAGATCGTAACGGCCCGGCGCGACAGCCAGCAAGGTCACTGGCGCTACGTGGGCGGCGGCGCAGGAGCGCGTGCAGCCGCTCAAGTGCACCGCCTGGCCGGTAGCCAGTCCGGCAGCCAGTTGCAGGGCGTCGGCCTTGGTGTCGGCCAGCCCCTTGGCGCACCCGGCAGAACCGGTACAGGCGAGCATCTGCGCCAGCGGTTGCTCGGCCGCCCCGACGAAGCCCGATGCCTGCAACGCGCCCAGCACCGCTGCCGCGCGCTCGACCGGCACGTTGGGCAGCAACAGGCTTTGCCAGGGCGTCAGGCGCAGCGTGCCGTCGCCCTGATCCGCCGCCAGTTGCGCCACGCTGGAAAGCATCGCCGCATCGAGACGCCCCAACGGTACTGCAGCGCCCACCGCCACCTGATTCGGCTGAGCCTGTGGATAAACACCGATATGCCGAGTGCCTTGAATGGCCGGACGCTGCCAATCGGTGATCGCCTTGTCGGTCCGCACTGTGCAGCCGGACCGGATCGACAGCTCGCGCAGCATATCGGCGGTCGATACCTCGGCCAGCAGATGCCGCATCCGCGTGTGCTCGGGACGGGCCAGGTCGAGAAACAGCTCCAGCAGGGCGACAACCAGCGTCTTACCCTCAGCCACAGGAACAGCGGCCAGCGGTCGATCATGGGCCGGGCAGCCGGCCAAGCCGAACGCCAGCAGCACTTCGTCGTCGAGTTTCAGCGCCGACAGCCACACGTCGTGCGGGTGTTCGAGCATGACCAGCGCTTCACCAGCGTCCAGCGACAAGGCGAACTTGGGGGACAGCTCATGAAAACGCGGGTGATGTTCCAGCGCGTCGAGAATCTGCGCCGCCAAGGGCCGGGCATCAAAGAGCATCTGCGGGTCCAGGCCGGCCGTCGGGCTGAGCATCAGGTTGCGCACATCGTCGCTGGCCGGGTTGGCGGGGCCGAGCCCTGCCGCCATCAAGGCACCGATCAACCCGTCATGATCAGCACCAATGCCGCGAATCTGCAGGTTGGCGCGGTTGGTGGCCTCGATAACGCCCTGTGCATAGGTGCGCGCGGCCTCGGCAACGGCCATGGCCTGCGCACTGCTGATCACCCCGCCCGCCAGCTTGATCCGGCAGATACCGCCGTCCAGTGCCGGGACGATACGCAGCAACCCCGGACAGGCCGAGGGGCGTAGCGTTGCAGAGGATGTGCGAGCGGACTGCTGCTCGTTCAATGGGTCACCCGATGTGAACTGGCTGGAAACGGACGTTGATTAGAGCACTTGTACCCCGTCGGGCGCGGTATTATGCCTGCTTTGTCCGCAGGCATGAAAAGGCGCTCTGTCGGAAGTTCGGATTGAGGTAGGTACATGTCGCCGTGGCTGACAGTCGTGGGAATCGGAGAAGACGGTTACAAGGGGCTCGGCAAGAACGCCAGACACGCTCTGCTGCACGCTGATCAGGTGTTCGGCGGCCCGCGCCAGCTGGCGTTGCTGCCGCCGTGCATTCGCGCCGAGCGACGTGCGTGGCCGAGCCCTTTCTCGTTGAACCCTGTGCTCGAGCAGCGGGGTGCCGAGATCTGCGTGCTGGCCAGTGGCGACCCGATGATGTTCGGCGTCGGCGCCAGTCTTGCACGCGTGGTCAGCATTGACGAAATGCGTATTCTGCCTGCGCCCTCCTCTTACTCTCTGGCCGCCGCCCGCCTCGGCTGGCCGCTGCAGGACGTCGTCACCCTGTCAGTGGTTGCCCGGCCGGTGGCAGCGCTGAACGCGCACTTCCACCATGGCATGCGTCTGCTGGTGTTGAGCAACGACGGCAGCAGCCCCGCCGTGATTGCCGGTTTGTTGCGCGAGCGCGGCTTTGGTCCAAGCCGCATGACCGTCCTGGAGCATCTGGGTGGCGAAGCCGAGCGGCGCGTCGAAGGGCTGGCCAGCGAGTGGGGCAACCCCGAGATTGCCGCGCTGAACCTGGTTGCCATCGATTGTCGCGCCGACGCCAGCGCCATCCGTCTAAGCCCCATTTCAGGTCTGCCGGACAGCGCCTTCGAACATGACGGCCAACTCACCAAGCGCGACGTACGCGCCATCACCCTCGCCCGCCTTGCACCGCTGCCGGGCGAACTGTTGTGGGATGTCGGCGCGGGCTGCGGCTCCATCGGCATCGAATGGATGCGCGCGCACCCGACCTGCCGGGCGATGGCCATCGAAGCCGACGAAGGCCGTCAGCAACTGATCGAATTCAACCGCGACGCACTCGGCGTGCCCGGCCTGCAATTGGTGCGGGGCAGCGCGCCTCAGGCACTGAGCGGTCTGGAACGCCCGGATGCGATTTTCATCGGCGGTGGCGTGACGCGTACTGGCGTGCTGGAAACCTGCTGGGAACAGCTGCGCCCAGGCGGCCGACTGGTCGCCAATGCGGTCACCCTGCAAAGCGAAACCGCCTTGATGGCCTGGCGCGAACGGCATGGCGGCGAGCTGACCCGTATCCACGTCGCCCACGCACAGCCCCTTGGTGAATTCGATACGTGGCGTCAGGCGTTGCCGATCACCCTGCTGGACGTAGTCAAACCCTGATGCGCGAAGAAACCGCCGAACAGCCTGCGCCACTGCGCAGTGGCCTGACCACTGGCAGCTGTGCGACCGCAACCAGCCTGGCGGCAGCGCGACTGCTGCTCTGCGGGCAGGTCAGCGACGCGGTAGACATCGTCCTGCCCAAGGGCAAACAGGTGCAGATGCGTCTGGAATTCTGCCGGCTTGTGGATAACTTCGCGGAAGCCGCAACGCTCAAGGATGCCGGCGACGATCCGGATGTCACCCACGGCGCGCTGGTGTTTGCCCGCGTCAGGCTGCAAGCGGCAGCGGGCGTGCGCTTCGTCGCGGGTGCAGGTGTCGGCACTGTGACCCGCCCAGGGCTGGTGCTGGCAGTCGGTGAGCCGGCCATCAACCCGGTGCCTCGGCGCATGATGACCGAGCATTTGCTGCAACTGGCCGAAGAACAAGGCTACAGCGGCGGATTCGAGGTCACGATCGGCGTCGAGGGCGGCGAGGCGCTGGCGCTCAAGACCATGAACCCACGCCTGGGCATTCTCGGCGGACTGTCGATTCTCGGCACCAGCGGGATTGTCCGGCCGTTCTCCTGCGCCGCCTATATCGCCTCGATCCACCAAGGTATCGACGTCGCCACCACCAACGGCTATCGGCATATCGCCGCCTGCACTGGCAATGCCAGCGAAGACACCATGCGCCGCGTCTACAAAATCCCCGATATCGCCCTGATCGAGATGGGCGACTTCGTCGGTGCCGTCCTCAAGCACTTGCGCAAGGTGCCTGTGGATAAGTTGAGCGTGTGCGGCGGCTTCGGCAAGATCAGCAAGCTGGCCGCCGGCCATATGGACCTGCACAGCCGCCATTCCAGCATCGACCTGCCACAGCTGGCGCACTGGGCTGCGGATGTCGGCGCGGATGCGGGCCTGCAACAACGGATCCTTGAAGCCAACACCAGCCAGCAAGCGCTGGCGATGAGCGCTGCGGCAGGTGTGCCACTGGGTGACGAAGTGTGTCGCCACGCGCTGAATTTCGCGCGCAGCATCGTGCCTGCGAGCGTTCAGGTGGAGGTCTTCGCCATTGATCGTCAGGGCGGGCTGGTGGGTCAGGCTGGCGTTGACTCACAGAGAGAAATGACATGAAACGCATCCTGCTGTTGGGCGGTATCACCGAGGCCCTGGCCATTGCGCGAAGGCTCAGGCCTGAGCACATCTACAGCCTGGCGGGCGTGGGCCGGGTGCCGTCTGATCTGGCCTGCCAAATGAAGGTCGGCGGTTATGGCGGCGCCGACGGCATGGCGCAGTACATGGGCGAACAGGGCGTCGACCTGCTGCTGGACGCCACCCATCCGTATGCCGCACAGATCAGCCACAACGCAGCGCGTGCGGCCAAACTGGCTGGCATTCCCTGCTGGGCCTTGCGCCGCACCGCATGGCAGGCAGGTCCAGAGGACGACTGGCGCGAAGTGGCTGACTGGTCAGAACTGACCACTGCCCTGCTCCCCTTCAAGCGCCCGCTGTTCACGCTGGGTCGCGAGCCCTTGCAGCACCTGAACGAAATCCCGCCGCACCAGTTCTGGACACTTCGGGCACTGGACGACTACCCCGGCAACGAACGCTGCGAAGTGATCGGCGCACGCGGCCCATTCATGCTGGAAGACGAACGCCAGTTGTTCGAACAACGCCGCATCGACGTACTGATCAGCAAAAACAGCGGCAGCAGCTCCACCGAACCCAAGCTCGACGTCGCCCGCGAACGCGGCCTGCCCGTCCTGATCCTCAAACGCCCGCAGTTGCCTGACGTCGATAGGCTGTTCTGGGGTGTTGATGAGGTGCTGGAGGCCTTGGGGCTGGATTGAAGAGCCGTCTTTAGTCCTCACTGATACCCCTGAAAACACCTCGGACCTGTGGGGGCTTGCTCACGAAGAGGCCGATGCAGTCGCTAAAAATCTGTTGTTCCGTTAATACGCCTTCGCGAGCAAGCTCGCTCCCGAAAGATCAGCGGTGCTGCAGAATATCCACATGGCTCGAA
>NZ_WIBD01000041.1:0-17311 GCF_009495975.1 Pseudomonas sp. SZ57
CAACCTTCGGGGGTCACACCATCCAGCGTGGGTATGCAGTTCTCGACGCTCTGCGTCGCAAGAGGACGCAGAGCGTCCGGAAAGGCATACGACGCGGAGCGTCGCACGATAGTTGCGATCATCGTTCCCTACGCTCCAGTGGGAATGCATTTCGTGACGCTCTGCGTCACCCATCCGCTTGCGGCGTTGACCGCCAATAACCTCCGTCCGAACCCGCGTTTTACGTTTCCCTCAAAGCATGTTCACGCTCACCGGCGCAAGGCGGTGAAGCGATCGGGCTTGTGTTGATTCTGTATCTCATTTAATAATGAATATCATTTCTAAAATGAACTGCGATCATGGGGTCTGTTCTGAGCGAGTTGTCTTAGCTGGAAATCAGCGTGGCTTGAGTCTGCGGATTCGTTGTGCGCTTGAAACCGACGAGCCTCTGCTGATCGAGCATTACCTCGCCAAGAGGCGTTCCTGACGCGATTGACCGCCACGCCCCGGCCCATGGTCGCTGCCTAGCCAACGTTCCTGGAGGTACTTCATGCAGCATTGGAAACGCACCATCGAGCAGGCCAATCGCTGTTTCAATCTCGGCGAGTGGGTCGAGGCCCGCGAGTTGTACCTTCAGGCGCTGGCGTTGGCGCAGGTCTTGTTCGAGCGCTGGGCGGATGTCGACGAAGCCGTCGCGGCCTGTGTGATTTCTCACCATAACCTGGCGGATCTGCACCTGAGTCTGGGCCAGCCGGAGGAGAGCGCCGAGTACCTGTGCGCCATCCACCAGCACCTGTTGCGGACCCTGCAGGATCAACGTCTTTCGCCCGCCCTGCGTGAAGCGGCCTTGCGCCACAGCAGCAAAACCTACGCCGAGCTGCTGAGTTTCATCAGCGAACACGGCGAATACCCGCGCACTCATCGGTTGCTGAACAGCAGCAGCGAGCATACGCGCTCAGCGCTGCAGCGCCATTCGGCAGCCCCTTCCGGACTTTTCTACGGAGCACATTGAAATGCCCTACACCTTGCCAGCACTGCCTTACGCATACGACGCCCTTGAGCCGCATATCGATGCGCAAACCATGGAAATCCACTACACCAAGCATCACCAGACGTACATCAACAACCTCAATGCGGCAATCGAAGGCACGGAGTTCGCCGACTGGTCTGTGGAGAAGCTGGTCGCCAGTGTCCAACAGTTGCCTGAAAACCTGCGCCCCGCAGTGATCAATCAGGGTGGCGGCCATGCCAATCATTCGTTGTTCTGGGAGGTCATGGTGCCGGGCGGGGGAGGTTTACCCAAAGGCGCTGTCGCGTCGGCGATTGACGAACAACTGGGCGGCTACGAACGCTTCAAGGAGGCATTCACCAAGGCCGCGTTGACCCGTTTTGGCAGTGGCTGGGCATGGCTGAGCGTCACGCCTGACAAGAAGCTGGTGGTGGAAAGCAGTGGTAACCAGGACAGCCCGTTGATGAACGGCAACACGCCGATTCTGGGGCTGGACGTGTGGGAGCACGCTTACTACCTGCGCTATCAGAACCGTCGTCCCGAATACATTAACGCGTTCTACAACGTGATCAATTGGGAAGAGGTGTCCCGCCGTTATCAGGCCGCTCTGGCCTGAGCCTGGCAGCCGGTCCCAAGGCCGCGTATGCGCTCCGGATTCCTCACGCTCAGCAATGTGCGGTTATTTCGTCTGGCAGTCGGGAGCGTGTTGCTGTTGGCGGGTATGGCGCTCCTGGTTGCCCATGGGCTGAACTGGATGCGCGTTCAAGGCTGGTGGTGACGGATACCGCGTTTGTCCGAGGGCTTATTCGCCTTCATCAAACCGGTTGTCGATCAGCTCGACCAGACCATCGAGCGCTTCCTGTTCGAATTCGCCTTCGGTGTGCAGGTGGATCTCGGTGCCCTTGCCGGCAGCCAGCATCATCACGGCCATGATGCTTTTGCCGTCGACCATGCTCTCCGGAGTGCGGCCGACCCTGATCTTGCAGGGAAACTTGCCTGCGACGCCGACGAATTTGGCGGCAGCGCGGGCGTGCAGGCCCAGTTTGTTGATGATGGTGATTTGACGAGCGGGCATCGCAGTGAAAATCCTTCAGCTGAGGTCGCGGTGGCGAACCTGAACGTTCTTGAGTGATTGTTGCAAGACCTGACCAAGCCGCTCGGTCAGGTAGACCGAACGGTGGTGTCCGCCGGTGCAGCCGATGGCAATGGTAACGTAAGAACGGTTACTGGCTGCAAACCGGGGTAGCCATTTGTTCAGGTAAGCGAAGATGTCCTGAAACATTTCTTCGACATCAGGCTGCACCGACAGGTAGTCGATTACGGGTTGTTCAAGCCCAGAGTGGTCGCGCAGTTCTGGCTTCCAGTACGGATTGGGCAGGCAGCGCACGTCGAATACCAGGTCTGCATCGACAGGCATGCCGCGCTTGAAACCAAACGACTCGATCAGAAACGCAGTGCCTGGTTCGGGCTTGTTCAGCAGACGAAGCTTGAGCGCGTCGCGCAACTGATAGAGGTTCAGGTGGGTGGTGTTGATCTTCAGGTCGGCCAGATCGATGATCGGGCCAAGCAGTGCAGTCTCGTCGCGTATCGCTTCGGCCAGCGAACGATCTGCCGTGCTCAGGGGGTGGCGGCGCCGGGTTTCCGAGAAGCGCTTGAGCAGGGTGGCTTCGTCTGCATCCAGGTACAGCACGTCGCACTGAATATTGCGCGAACGTACTTCATCCAGCATCTGCGGAAAACGGGTCAGATGGCTGGGCAGGTTGCGGGCATCTATCGAAACCGCCAGCAAGGGTTCGGCGAGTTCTGTGTTGATCAGCGCGCGTTCGGCCAGCTCCGGCAACAGGCCGGCCGGCAGGTTATCGACGCAGTAAAAGCCGCTGTCTTCCAGTACATCGAGCGCCGTACTCTTGCCTGAGCCGGAGCGACCGCTGACGATGATCATGCGCATGGTCAGTTTCCGTTCTGCACGTCCAGCACCACCTGATAAAGCGCCTCAGCGCTTTGGGCGCTGCGTAGACGCTTACGCACATCTTTGTCGTCGAGCATGCTGGCGATCTGGCGCAGCAGCTCTAGGTGCTCATCGGTAGCGGCTTGCGGGACCAGCAGTACGAACAGCAGGTCAACCGGCGCGCCATCAATGGCGTCGAAATCCACGGGTGTAGCGAGGTGAATCACTGCACTGACAGGCTCGCTGCAGTCAGCGAGGCGGCAGTGGGGGATGGCAATACCGTTGCCAAAACCGGTCGAGCCCAGTTTTTCCCGGGCGACGAGGCTTGCGAATACCGTGTCCGAAACCATGCCCGGCACTTCACGGCCGATCAGGTTGGCAATTTCTTCGAGTACACGCTTTTTGCTGCCACCCGGCACGTTCACGAGGGAGCGGCCGGGGGTCAGGATATTTTCGATTCGGATCATTAAATGGGCGTTAGCGAGCGGCCGCACCTTTGAGGATGCTTTGCTGCTTTTCCTTATGCTTGAGCAATTGTCGGTCTAGCTTGTCAGTGAGCAGGTCGATGGCAGCGTACATGTCATCATGTTCAGCATTGGCAACGACCTCTCCACCATGGATGTGCAACGTGGCTTCGATCTTCTGCTTGAGCTTTTCGACCGTCATCGTGACCTGCACGTTGGTAATCTTGTCAAAATGCCCTTCGAGCTTCTTGAGCTTGAGCTCAACGTATTCACGAAGGGGTTTGGTCACTTCCAGTTGGTGTCCACTGATGTTGACTTGCATACAGCTTTCTCCTTTGCCAGTGCATAAAGAGGCAGGCATGGCGCCTGCCACTGGAACGCTGTGGCTCGGCCTGCATCACATCAGTCGCTTACGCTCACTGGAAGGGGCGATCCCGAGAGACTCACGGTACTTGGCGACTGTGCGACGGGCTACTTGAATGCCTTGTGCCTCCAGTAAACCAGCGATCTTGCTATCACTCAACGGCTTTTTCTGATTTTCCGCCGCAACCAGTTTTTTGATGATTGCGCGAATTGCCGTGGACGAGCATTCACCGCCTTCGGAGGTACTCACATGGCTTGAGAAGAAGTATTTCAGCTCGTAAATGCCGCGTGGGGTGTGCATGAATTTCTGCGTGGTCACCCGCGAGATGGTCGATTCGTGCATGCCCACTGCCTCGGCAATGTCGTGCAGCACGAGCGGCTTCATGGCCTCGTCGCCGTACTCGAGAAAACCGCGCTGATGTTCGACGATCTGCGTGGCGACCTTCATCAGCGTTTCGTTGCGGCTTTGCAGGCTCTTGATGAACCAGCGTGCTTCCTGCAACTGATTGCGCATGAAGGTGTTGTCTGCACTGGTGTCGGCGCGCCGCACGAAGCCCGCGTATTGCGGATTGACGCGCAGGCGCGGCACCGACTCCTGATTGAGTTCGACCAGCCAGCGTTCGTTGTCCTTGCGCACGATCACGTCCGGAATGACGTATTCGGCTTCGGTGGATTCGATCTGTGAGCCGGGACGCGGGTTGAGGCTCTGCACCAGCTCGATGACCTGGCGCAGCTCGTCTTCCTTGAGTTTCATGCGCCGCATCAGTTGGCCGTAGTCGCGGCTTCCGAGCAGATCGATGTAGTCGCTGACCAGGCGTTGTGCTTCCGTCAGCCAGGGCGTTTTTGCCGGTAGCTGGCGCAGTTGCAGCAGCAGGCATTCGCTCAGGTTGCGTGCGCCGATGCCAGCAGGTTCAAACTGCTGGATGCGGTGCAGTACCGCTTCGATCTCGTCGAGCTCGATGTCCAGCTCGGGGTCGAACGACTCGAGAATCTCATCGAGTGTCTCGTCGAGGTAACCCTGGTTGTTGATGCAGTCGATCAGCGTGACTGCCACCAGGCGGTCCTTGTCGGACATCGGCGCAACATTCAGTTGCCACAGCAGGTGGCTTTGCAGGCTTTCGCCGACAGAGGTGCGTGTGGTGAAGTCCCACTCGTCATCATCGTTGCTTGGCAGGCTGCTGGCGCTGGTCTGGTAGATGTCTTCCCAGGCCGTATCGACGGGCAGCTCGTTGGGAATGCGTTCGTTCCATTCGCCTTCTTCAAGGTTGTCCACGGTAGGCGCGGATTCCTGATAAGTCGGTTCCTGAACGTCGGGGTTGGGCTTTTGTTCGATGTTGTCGGCAAGCGGGTCGGAGTGGTCGAAGTCGTCGCCTTCTTCCTGCCGCTCCAGCATAGGGTTTGACTCCAGCGCCTCCTGTATCTCCTGCTGGAGATCCAGAGTGGAAAGCTGGAGTAAACGGATTGCCTGTTGCAGCTGCGGTGTCATCGTCAGCTGCTGGCCCATTCTCAAGACTAGCGATGGTTTCATGGCAGGGGCTAAACACCTTATTCGCCGGCGCGCATGCGCCATCTACTACAGGCGCCGTGGCGCCAACTTAAGCAAATTATATGCCTGAAACCTGTGCATTTGCCTAGAGTGGTATGACAAATAAAATCTTGTCAATACACTGCGTAGGCATCAATCGGCTGCGAAGCGCAAAGGGGCAGTCGATTAAAGGCGGAACTCGTGGCCGAGGTAGACCTCTTTCACCAGCTGATTCGCCAGAATGGTCTCGGAGTCGCCTTCCGCAATCAACTGTCCATCGTTGACGATGTAGGCCATTTCGCAGATATCCAGCGTTTCCCGGACATTGTGGTCAGTGATCAGTACACCGATACCCTTGGCCTTGAGGTGGTGAATGATCTGCTTGATGTCGCCTACCGAAATAGGGTCGACACCTGCGAACGGTTCATCCAGGAGGATGAATTTCGGCGCGGTGGCCAGGGCCCGAGCGATTTCCACGCGGCGACGTTCACCACCCGACAGGCTCATGCCCAGGTTGTCGCGGATATGGGTAATGTGGAACTCCTGCAGCAGGCTTTCCAGTTCCTTGCGGCGCGCACCGGCATCGAGCTCCTTGCGGGTCTCGAGAATCGCCATGATGTTGTCGGACACCGACAGCTTGCGGAAAATCGAGGCTTCCTGAGGCAGGTAGCCGATACCCGCGCGGGCGCGACCGTGCATGGGTTGATGGCTGACATCCAGATCGTCAATCAGCACACGACCCTGATCAGCCTGGACCAGACCCACAATCATGTAGAAGCAAGTGGTCTTGCCGGCGCCGTTCGGGCCCAGCAGGCCGACGATCTGGCCGCTGTCGATGGAGATGCTCACATCGCGCACGACCTGCCGGCTTTTGTAGCTTTTAGCCAGATGCTGGGCTTTGAGCGTCGCCATTTACTGGGCCTTCTGAGGTTGATCGGTTTTCTTTTTCGGCTGGATGACCATGTCGATACGCGGACGTGGTGTAGTCACCTTGGCGCCATTGGCCCGACCGGCGCTGACGACCTGTCTGACCGTGTCGTAGACGATCTTCTCGCCTTCCGAGGTGTTGCCATCATTGATGACCTTGGCCTTGTCGATCAGGACGATACGGTCCTGGCCGGCGTAATACTGGATGGTGACGGCATAGGCCTGCACGATCGGTTTGTCCACGGCAGGCTTCTGCTCGTAGTAGGCCAGGTTGCCGACGGAGGTGAATATGTCGACTTCGCCCTGGGCGTTTCGCGTGATCGTCACGGTGTTGCCCGTGATTTTCATCGAGCCCTGAGTGATGATGACATTGCCCTTGTAAGTCGCCACGCCTTTCTTGTCATCGAGCTGAGCATCGTCAGACTGGATGTGGATAGGCTGATCTCGGTCGGTTGGCAGGGACCAGGCGCTCGCGCTTCCCAGTGCTGCGCCCAGGCCGAGCAATAAAGGAAGAGTTTTAACGAGCCTCATACTGTCCTCTTACGTTGGACAGCAGGTCCATCCTGCTGTCTTTCAAATACGCTTTCATTCCCTTGGCCGTAGTGACACCGCCCGCGCCGTCGATTCTAACGTCTTGGTCGGTCTCCGCATATTCCTTCTGAGGAAATACGGTCATGCGACTGCTGGTAATAATGGTCGTACGCTGTTTTTCATCGGTGCGCTCAACACGAACGGAATCCATCAGCTCGACCTGATCGCCCCCGGACGAAACTTCACCTCGTTTGCTTTGCACGTGCCACGGAAATGCTCCGCCGCGGTACATGTTCAGATTGGGTGTCGTCAGCAGGCTCACATCTGTGGCCTTCACATGCTCGACCTTGTCGGAGGTCATGTCGTACTGAAGTGTGCCATCTGGCAGATACTGCACGCTGCGAGTATTGACCGCATAGTAGTCGATCGCCGTGTCGTCAATCGACGCATCAGGCTGATCCATGAAGCTTTCCGGGCTGATGTTCCAGTAGCCGACCGCTGCCAGCAGCAGCGCCAGTACCCCGAGAAGCAGGAACTTGCGAAATTTTTTAGTGAACATAATGGCTTCTATAAATAGGCGGAGTGAGCCGCTTCAAGGTTGCCTTGCGCACTCAGAATCAGTTCGCAGAATTCGCGCGCTGCACCTTCGCCGCCTCGCGCCCTGGTTATCCCGTGTGCATGCTCGCGTACAAAGCCGGCAGCATTGGCCACTGCCATGCCCAGACCGACGCGTCTGATGACGGGCAAGTCTGGCAGATCATCACCCAGATAGGCGACCTGTTCGTAACTCAGATTGAGTTCTGCCAGCAACTTGTCCAGCACTACCAGCTTGTCTTCACGTCCCTGGAACAGGTGTTCAATGCCCAGGCTCTTTGCCCGGCGCTCGACTATCGCGGTCTTGCGGCCACTGATGATCGCCGTGGTGACGCCTGAGGCTATCAGCATTTTAATGCCTTGGCCGTCGAGGGTATTGAATGTCTTGATCTCGCTGCCATCTTCCATGAAGTAAAGGCGGCCATCGGTCAGTACGCCATCGACGTCGAAGACTGCCAGCTTGATGGCCTTGCCGCGTTGCATGAGATCCTGGGTCATTATTTCGGTTTCCATTACATGACGCCTGCGCGCAGGAGATCCTGCAGGTTGAATGCGCCAACCGGACGGTCGTTCTGGTCTACGACAACAAGCGCACTGATTTTGTTGTCCTCCATGATTTTCAGCGCCTCGGCGGCGAGCATCTCGGCATGGGCGGTCTTGCCATGAAGCGTCATGACCTCATCGATGATGGTCTGGCGGATATCGACAGGGCGGTCCAGGGTCCGGCGCAAATCACCGTCGGTGAAGATGCCGGCCAGTGTGCCGTCCGCTTCGACGATGGCGGTCATGCCCAAACCTTTACGAGTCATTTCAAGCAGCGCGTCGCGCAGCAGGGTGCCGCGTTGCACGCTAGGCAGTGATTCGCCGGAGTGCATCACATTCTCGACCTTGAGCAGCAGGCGGCGACCCAATGCGCCGCCCGGATGGGAGAACGCGAAATCTTCGGCGGTGAAACCGCGTGCGTTGAGCAGCGCCACGGCGAGGGCGTCGCCCATGACCAGTGCGGCGGTCGTCGAGGACGTCGGTGCCAGGTTGAGCGGGCAGGCCTCATGCACGACATGCGCGTTGAGGTTGATGTCGGCAGCCTTGGCCAGAATGGACTCGGGGTCGCCGGTCAGGCTGATCATCTTTATGCCCAGGCGTTTGATCAGTGGCAGCAGGGTGACGATTTCGTTGGTGCTGCCGGAGTTCGACAGGGCCAGGATGATGTCATCACGGGTGATCATGCCCATGTCGCCGTGGCTGGCTTCGGCCGGATGCACGAAAAACGAGGTGGTGCCGGTGCTCGCCAGCGTCGCAGCGATCTTGTTGCCGATGTGTCCGGACTTGCCCATGCCGACCACGACCACACGCCCTTTGCTGGCGAGGATCATTTCGCACGCGCGCACGAAATCGCCGTCAAGACGTTCAAGCAAGCCTTGTATGGCTTCTATCTCAAGGCGAATGGTGCGTTGCGCCGATTGGATCAGGTCACTGGATTGGTTCATGTCTGGAGAGGGTCAGCCTGCTGAAAGGCGGCGATTATAGCGGTAATGAACGATTCCCTCACGTCTGATCGTCGTTGTGTTGTTTTTAAACGAATTTCCTACGCACCTGCGGGTCTGTATTCAAGCCTGTGGCCATAACATTGTGGTACAGAATAATTCAGCCAATACCTGAACCGCTCGGTTCTCTTCTTGGGGGCGGGTGGCTGCGGTGATATAGTTCGCGGCCTGTTCGGCACGCCTGGGCAGCCTCTCGGTGTTCAAAAAACCGGCGGCTCGGGGTGGAAGCTGTATCGCAAGGAGTTTAGATGAGTCCTGATGACGCCTATGCGGTCGAGTTGAAAGGTGTGTCTTTCAAACGCGGTGCGCGCAGCATTTTCAATAACGTTGATATTCGTATTCCGCGCGGCAAGGTCACCGGGATCATGGGGCCGTCAGGCTGCGGCAAGACAACCCTGCTGCGCCTGATGGGTGCCCAGTTGCGCCCGAGCGAAGGGCAGGTGTGGGTCAACGGCCAGAATCTGCCGGAGCTGTCGCGCAGTGATCTGTTCGATGCCCGCAAGCAGATGGGCGTTTTGTTTCAGAGCGGTGCGCTGTTTACCGATCTGGATGTATTCGAAAACGTCGCCTTTCCCCTGCGTGTGCACACCGAGCTGCCGGAAGAAATGATCCGCGACATCGTTCTGCTCAAGCTTCAGGCCGTAGGCCTGCGCGGCGCGGTGGAACTGATGCCGGACGAATTGTCGGGCGGCATGAAGCGTCGTGTCGCGCTGGCGCGCGCAATCGCGCTCGACCCGCAGATTCTCATGTACGACGAGCCCTTCGTCGGGCAGGACCCGATTGCGATGGGGGTGCTGGTGCGCCTGATCCGCCTGCTCAATGACGCGCTGGGTATCACCAGTATCGTGGTGTCCCATGACCTCAGCGAGACGGCGAGCATTGCCGACTATCTATATGTTGTCGGCGACGGGCAGGTGCTGGGGCAGGGTACGCCTCAGGAGCTGATGTCCTCGGACAATCCACGTATTCGTCAATTCATGACCGGTGAGCCGGACGGCCCTGTACCGTTCCACTATCCGGCGCCGGATTTTCGCGAAGATCTATTGGGGAAGCGCTGATGCGCAATAAGTCACTGATGGACCGGGTTCGCCTGCTGGGGCGGTCGGCCATCGATATTGTTACTGTTCTGGGGCGTTCCGGTCTGTTTCTGGTGCATGCCTTGCTCGGTCGCGGCGGTGCGGGCAGCAGTTTTCAACTGCTGGTCAGGCAGCTGTATTCGGTGGGTGTCATGTCGCTGGTCATCATCGTGGTGTCCGGCATGTTCATCGGCATGGTGCTGGCGCTGCAGGGTTTCAGCATCCTGACCAAATACGGTTCGGAGCAGGCGGTCGGCCAGATGGTTGCCCTGACCCTGCTGCGTGAACTCGGCCCTGTGGTGACAGCCTTGCTGTTCGCCGGTCGTGCAGGTTCTGCATTGACCGCCGAGATCGGCAACATGAAATCCACCGAGCAGCTGTCGAGCCTGGAAATGATCGGTGTCGACCCGCTCAAGTACATCGTTGCGCCGCGTCTGTGGGCCGGGTTTATCTCGCTGCCGATTCTGGCGATGATTTTCAGCGTGGTTGGTATCTGGGGGGCTTCCTGGGTGGCGATCGATTGGCTGGGAGTCTATGACGGTTCTTTCTGGTCGAACATGCAGAACAGCGTTTCTTTCACGAACGATGTGCTCAATGGGGTGATCAAAAGCGTCGTATTTGCCTTCGTGGTGACATGGATTGCCGTTTTCCAGGGTTACGATTGCGAGCCTACTTCCGAGGGGATCAGTCGCGCGACGACCAGAACCGTCGTTTACGCCTCGTTGGCCGTGCTGGGACTGGACTTTATTTTGACCGCTTTGATGTTTGGAGATTTCTGATGCAAAACCGTGCCATCGAAACCGGAGTCGGTCTGTTCCTGCTGGCGGGGATACTGGCTCTGCTCCTGCTGGCCCTGCGAGTCAGTGGTCTGAGCACGAGCGCGAGCACCGACACCTATAAACTTTATGCCTACTTCGACAATATTGCCGGTTTGACTGTCAGAGCCAAGGTAAGCATGGCTGGCGTCACGATCGGCAAGGTGACGGCGATCGATCTGGATCGCGATACCTTCACCGGTCGCGTCACGCTGGAGATTCAGAAGAAGGTCGATAACCTGCCTTCGGACTCGACTGCGTCGATTCTGACTGCCGGTTTGCTGGGTGAAAAATACATTGGTCTCAGCGTCGGTGGCGATGACAAGCTGCTCAAGGATGGCGGGACTATCCATGACACGCAGTCGTCGCTGGTGCTGGAAGACCTGATCGGAAAATTCCTGCTCAATACTGTTAGTAAAGACGCCAAGTGAGGAGCTTCAAATGATCTCTATTCTGCGCCGTGGCCTGCTGGTATTGCTGGCCACTCTGCCAATGCTGGCGAATGCTGCGGCCACCCCGTCGGCTCACGACCTGGTGGAGCGCACCACCAAGGAACTGTTGAGTGATCTGGCGACCAATCGCGAACAGTACAAAACCAACCCACGCGCGTTTTACGATGCGCTGAACCGCATCGTCGGTCCTGTCGTGGATGCCGACGGCATTTCCAAAAGCATCATGACCGTGAAGTATTCCCGCAAGGCGACGCCCAAGCAGGTTCAAGATTTTCAGGAAAACTTCAAGCGCAGCCTGATGCAGTTCTATGGCAATGCGTTGCTTGAATTCAACAACCAGGGCATCACCGTCGCGCCTGCCAAGGACGAAGGCGATGATCGCACCAGCGTGGACATGCAGGTCAAGGGCAATAACGGCGCGGTCTATCCGGTCTCCTACACGCTGGTCAAGCTGAACGGCGAGTGGAAAGTGCGTAACGTTGTCATCAACGGTATCAATATCGGCAAGCTGTTCCGTGATCAGTTCGCTGATGCGATGCAGCGCAACGGTAACAATCTGGATAAAACCATCGACAACTGGGCTGGCGAAGTGGCCAAGACCAAATCTACCGTTGATGCGACGCAGAAGACGGCACAATGACCGAATCTGCCGTCCGCCTTATCGGGCCGGGTGAGCTCAGTCTGATCGGTGTGCTGGATTACCGCACGGGGCCGCAACTGCGCAAGCAGGGTGCGGCGCTGATCAAGTCCGGTGATCTGGCAGACCTCACGCTGGACTGCTCGGGTGTCGAGAAGTCCAGCAGTGTCGGCCTGGCCTTGTTGCTGGCGTTCATGCGTGATGCCAGGGATGCGGGCAAGTCGATGACTATCCGCTCACTCCCCGAAGACATGCGCCAGATAGCTCGCGTATCAGGTTTGACCGAGCTGCTGGGCGCCCACTGAAAGGCACTATCGAAAAAGCCCTTTATCCGGGACCTGCTTGTCGGGCTTCGCATAACATGGGCTTTTTTTGTATGATGCCAGACCCGCGCGCGTATAGCGCCGATCGAGGTTGAGCATGCAGGCCGTAGAAGTTAAAAGCTTCCTTGAAGGAAAGCTGCCGGAAATCAAAGTGGAAGTCGAAGGCGAAGGCTGCAACTTCCAGCTGAACATCATCAGCGACGAGTTGGCCGGCCTGAGCCCGGTCAAACGTCAGCAACAGATTTATACCCATCTGAACCCCTGGATTGCCGATGGCAGCATCCACGCGGTGACCATGAAATTTTTCAGCCGCGCTGCATGGGCCGAGCGTTCCTGAGCCAATTGGTGTCGAGACTCTAATGGATAAATTGATTATTACCGGCGGCGTTCGTCTTGATGGCGAAATTCGCATTTCCGGGGCAAAGAACTCTGCCCTGCCGATCCTTGCTGCCACGTTGCTGGCGGACGGACCCGTTACCGTTCAGAACCTGCCGCACCTGCACGACATCACGACCATGATCGAGCTGTTCGGTCGCATGGGCATCGAGCCTGTGATCGACGAAAAGCTCAGTGTCGAGATCGACCCGCGCACCATCAAGACCCTGGTCGCCCCGTACGAGCTGGTGAAAACCATGCGTGCGTCGATTCTGGTGCTGGGCCCGATGGTCGCTCGCTTCGGCGAGGCCGAAGTGGCTCTGCCAGGTGGCTGTGCCATCGGTTCGCGTCCGGTCGACCTGCACATCCGTGGCCTTGAAGCCATGGGCGCGATCATCGACGTCGAAGGTGGCTACATCAAGGCCAAGGCACCGGAAGGCGGCTTGCGTGGTGCGCATTTCTTCTTCGATACCGTGAGCGTGACCGGTACTGAAAACATCATGATGGCTGCCAGCCTCGCCAACGGTCGCAGCGTGCTGGAGAACGCCGCGCGCGAGCCAGAGGTTGTCGATCTGGCCAACTTCCTGATCGCAATGGGTGCCAAGATTCACGGCGCAGGTACCGACACCATCACCATCGATGGCGTCAAGCGTCTGGGCCCGGCCACTTACAAGGTCATGCCTGACCGTATCGAGACCGGCACCTACCTGGTGGCCGCTGCCGTTACCGGCGGTCGCGTCAAGGTCAAGGACACCGATCCGACCATCCTCGAAGCTGTGCTGCTCAAGCTTCAGGAAGCCGGTGCGGAAATTACGACCGGTGAAGACTGGATCGAGCTGAACATGCACGGCAAGCGTCCGAAAGCCGTCAATGTGCGTACCGCGCCTTATCCGGCGTTCCCGACCGACATGCAGGCGCAGTTCATTTCGCTCAACGCGATTGCCGAAGGCACGGGGGCGGTCATCGAGACCATCTTCGAAAACCGCTTCATGCACGTGTATGAAATGCACCGCATGGGCGCTCAGATTCAGGTTGAAGGCAACACCGCCATTGTTACCGGTACCGAAGTGCTCAAGGGCGCGCCAGTCATGGCGACCGACCTGCGTGCATCGGCCAGTCTGGTGATCTCGGCGCTGGTTGCCCAGGGCGACACGCTGATCGACCGCATCTACCACATAGACCGTGGTTACGAGTGCATCGAAGAGAAGCTGCAAATGCTGGGTGCCAAGATCCGCCGCGTTCCGGGCTAGCAGCATGCGGTCCTGATGCCGCTGGCATCGGGGCCGCCTGTTCTGTCGCGGGTGTGATTTCTGATTCGTTTCACTTCAGGTCAACAGGCCTGAGGGTTGTCACGCGCCGCTTGCGTCGTGACAAAAGTTTCCTGATAAGGACTTACGTTTCCCATGTTGACCATCGCACTGTCCAAGGGCCGCATTCTTGATGACACCCTGCCGCTTCTCGCTGAAGCGGGCATCGTGCCGACCGAGAATCCGGACAAGAGCCGCAAGCTCATCATCCCCACGACTCAGGCCGATGTGCGCCTGCTGATCGTGCGTGCTACCGACGTGCCGACCTATGTCGAGCATGGTGCCGCCGACCTGGGTGTCGCGGGCAAGGATGTGTTGATGGAATACACCGGTCAGGGCCTGTACGAGCCGCTGGACCTGCAGATTGCCAAGTGCAAGCTGATGACCGCGGGTGCCATCGGTGCGGTCGAGCCCAAGGGCCGTCTGCGCGTGGCGACCAAGTTCGTCAACGTTGCCAAGCGTTACTACGCCGAGCAGGGCCGTCAGGTCGATATCATCAAGTTGTACGGCTCCATGGAGCTGGCACCGCTGATTGGTCTGGCAGACAAGATCATCGACGTGGTCGACACCGGTAATACCCTGCGCGCCAACGGCCTCGAACCCCAGGAACTGATCGCGACCATCAGCTCGCGTCTGGTGGTCAACAAGGCCTCCATGAAGATGCAGCACGCACGTATTCAGGCCCTCATCGACACCCTGCGCAAGGCAGTGGAGTCGCGACACCGTAGCTGATCCCCACACGCAACGTTGAGTTGCGTCCAGCTATCCGTGTCATAGCCAAATTTCTCAGGTGCCTGCGCGGATAGCTTGGTAGCTTTAGGCTCCTGAGCATCCGCCAATTATTGAGGCCCCGCTATGACCACTCCCACTGCAATTCGCCGACTCGACGCTGCTGACCCGGATTTCGCACGACATCTGGATCATCTGCTGAGCTGGGAAAGTGTGTCTGACGACTCGGTCAACCAGCGCGTGCTCGACATCATCAAGGCGGTGCGTGAGCGGGGCGACGCGGCGCTGGTCGAGTTCACCCAGAAGTTCGACGGGCTGCAGGTTGCGTCGATGGCTGACCTGATCCTGCCTCGCGAGCGCCTGGAGCTGGCGTTGACGCGCATTACTGCGGTTCAGCGCGAAGCCCTGGAAAAGGCCGCCGAGCGTGTGCGCAGCTACCACGAAAAGCAGAAGCAGGATTCCTGGAGCTACACCGAGGCCGACGGCACAGTGCTGGGCCAGAAGGTCACGCCGCTGGACCGTGCAGGCCTGTACGTGCCGGGTGGCAAGGCTTCCTATCCGTCTTCGGTATTGATGAACGCCATACCGGCCAAAGTGGCAGGCGTAACCGAAGTGGTCATGGTCGTGCCGACGCCACGTGGTGAAATCAACGAGCTGGTGCTGGCCGCTGCCTGCATTGCAGGGGTCGACCGGGTGTTCACCATCGGCGGGGCGCAGGCTGTTGCAGCGCTGGCTTACGGCACTGAAAGCGTGCCGAAAGTCGACAAGGTGGTCGGTCCTGGCAACATCTATGTGGCGACCGCCAAGCGCCACGTGTTCGGTCAAGTGGGGATCGACATGATCGCCGGTCCTTCCGAGATTCTGGTGGTGTGTGACGGCCAGACCGATCCTGACTGGATCGCCATGGACCTGTTCTCCCAGGCCGAGCACGACGAAGATGCCCAGGCCATTCTGGTCAGTCCGGATGCCGAATTTCTCGACAAGGTGGCGGCCAGCATCACCCGTCTGCTGCCGACCATGGAGCGGGCGGCCATCGTCGAAACGTCGATCAACGGTCGCGGCGCGCTGATAAAGGTGGCTGACATGGCCCAGGCCATCGAAGTCGCCAATCGCATCGCGCCCGAGCACCTCGAACTGTCGGTCGCCGATCCGGAAGCCTGGCTGCCGCAGATCCGCCATGCGGGTGCGATTTTCATGGGACGCCACACCTCCGAAGCGCTGGGCGATTACTGTGCCGGCCCCAACCATGTGCTGCCGACCTCCGGCACGGCGCGCTTTTCCTCGCCGCTGGGCGTCTACGATTTCCAGAAGCGCTCGTCGATCATCTATTGCTCGCCGCAAGGTGCGTCCGAGCTGGGCAAGACAGCGTCCGTGCTGGCTCGTGGCGAGTCTCTGAGCGGCCACGCGCGCAGTGCCGAATATCGAATCACTGACCCTGACTGGAAAGCAGGCAACACAGAGGACGGCAAATAATGAGCAAATTCTGGAGCCCTTTTGTCAGCGATCTGGTGCCTTATGTACCGGGCGAACAGCCGAAGCTGACCCGACTGGTCAAGCTCAATACCAATGAAAACCCGTATGGCCCTTCGCCAAAGGCCATCGACGCCATGCGCGCTGCGCTGACCGACGACTTGCGCCTGTACCCGGACCCCAACAGCGATCTGCTCAAGCACGCTGTCGCCGATTACTACAAGGTGCAGCCCAATCAGGTGTTCCTGGGCAACGGCTCGGACGAGGTGCTGGCGCACATTTTTCACGCCTTGTTTCAGCACGATGCTCCGCTGCTGTTCCCGGATATCAGCTACAGCTTCTATCCGGTGTATTGCGGCCTATATGGCATCGACTATGAAACGGTCCCGCTGGATGAGCAGTTCCAGATTCGTGCCGAAGACTACGCCAGGCCGAACGCCGGGATCATCTTCCCCAACCCGAATGCGCCGACCGGTTGCCTGCTCGGTCTGGACAAGGTCGAGCAGATCATCAAGGCCAGCCCGGACTCGGTGGTGGTCGTCGATGAAGCGTATATCGACTTTGGTGGCGAGACAGCCATTACGCTGGTCGATCGTTACCCGAATCTGCTGGTCACCCAGACCCTGTCCAAGTCGCGCTCGCTGGCCGGCCTGCGCGTCGGTTTGGCGGTGGGGCATCCTGACCTGATCGAGGCGCTGGAGCGGATCAAGAACAGCTTCAACTCCTATCCGCTGGACCGTATGGCCAATGTGGGCGGGGCGGCCGCCTTCGAGGATCGCGAGCACTTCGAGATGACCCGTAACAAGGTCATCGAAAGCCGCGAGGCATTGGTCGAGCAGTTGCAGGGCAAAGGCTTTGAGGTGCTGCCATCGGCAGCCAACTTCATCTTCGCCCGCCACCCGCAACATGATGCCGCAGCACTGGCCGCCAAGCTGCGCGAGCAGGGCGTCATCGTCCGCCACTTCAAACAGCAGCGAATTGCCCAGTTCCTGCGCATCAGCATCGGCACGCCAGAGCAGCATCAAGCGTTGCTGGAAGGTCTGAGCGACATCTGAGAAGCGGATCGGTCAGCCCGAAAACGGGCTGACTCTGCGCCGTCACTCATCGCCGACCTGTGTGAGTAATCCACATGGCTCGAAAACACCCCGGACCTGTGTGAGTGTTTCACATGGCTCGAAAACACCCCGGCCCTGTGGGAGCGAGCTTGCTCGCGAAAGGGGCTGCACAAGCGCCGAAAATGCAT
>NZ_WIBD01000041.1:17343-17546 GCF_009495975.1 Pseudomonas sp. SZ57
TCAGTGCCGCAGGGCATTCGCATGGCTCGAAACACAGCCGACCTATGTGAGTAATCCACATAGCTCGAAAACACCTCGGACCTGTGTGAGTAATCCACATGGCTTGAAAACACCCAGGACCTGTGTGAGTGTTTCACATGGCCCGAAAACACCCCGGCCCTGTGTGAGTGTTTCGCATGGCTCGAAAACACCCCGGCCCTGTG
>NZ_WIBD01000042.1:0-19565 GCF_009495975.1 Pseudomonas sp. SZ57
CACCCCCGGATCAGCGCCAGGACTCAGCCGTCACGGACTTCGCCCTCTGCGTCGTCAGTGCCATCGTGATCGAAAAGCACTGCGTTGGCAGCGGTTGCGGGCAACGCATGAGGTTGTGTCGCATTAGAGTCACATACTGACTATCGTGCCGACGCTCCGCGTCGGCATGCAGTTCGTGACGCTCTGCGTCACACAGCGGTTTTTTGATGTCAGGTAGATTGGGGGTCGGCTCAGGTCACCTTTACAGCGGCTATAACGCCCTCTTCGCGAGCAAGCGAAGCGTCGCCCGGCTCGTTCCCGCAGGTGTTGTGTGCTTGCACTCAACCACCCAATGCTCCTAGGCTCACCCGATCTTTGATTCGGGAACCACCATGGACAGCTCTCTCAGCCGCCGCGAACGGCTGCATATTGTTATTTTCGAGGCCAACACGCCTGCCGGGCGGATGTTTGACAAGGCGGTGCTGGTCGCGATTCTGCTCAGTCTGCTGGTCACTATCATCGACAGCATCGAGAGTATTCATCGTGATTACGCGATGCTCTTCGCGTGGATCGAATGGGGCTTCACGCTGATGTTTGCCATCGAATACATGCTGCGCCTGTATTGCTCGCCACGGCCTCTGAAGTACGCATTCAGTTTCTACGGGCTGGTGGACCTGCTGGCGATCGTGCCGGGCGTGCTGTCTATCTATTACAGCGATGCGCAATACCTGCTGATCGTGCGGATCATCCGTATGCTGCGGATTTTCAGGGTGCTCAAGCTCGGCACCTACCTGCGGCAAGCCAATTACCTGCTGGCGGCGCTGCGTGGCAGCAAGCAGAAGATCATCGTGTTTCTGGTCACGGTGTCTACGCTGGTCACCGTGTTCGGCACGCTGATGTATGTGATCGAAGGTCCGGAGCATGGTTTCACCAGCATTCCCAAAGGCATTTACTGGGCTATCGTGACCCTGACGACGGTGGGCTTTGGCGACATCGTGCCCAAGACCCCGCTCGGCCAGATGCTCTCCTCGCTGGTGATGATTACCGGTTACTCGATCATCGCCGTGCCCACCGGGATATTCACCGCCGAGCTGGCCAACGCCATGCGCGGCGAGCAGTTGAAACACGACTGTCCGGTGTGCTCGAAAAACCTTCACGAGCATGGCGCGGCGTTCTGCTCACGCTGCGGCAATCAATTGTTTAAAAAAACAGAGCACAAGGCATAAGCAAAGATCTTTTCGGTCTTTAAACCGCAGGCGCGATGCTGATAGTGTCGCGGCATTACGCCATCAGGCTTGTCACACGACTCTTCATCTCAAGGACCCTGCAGTGAATAAACTCTTCGCCGCCTCGCTACTGGCCGCCGGTCTGGCTTTTGCCAGCGCTGCCCAGGCAGCTCCAACGCTGCTCAACGTCTCCTATGACGTGATGCGTGATTTCTACAAGGACTACAACAGCGCCTTCCAGAAACACTGGAAAGCCGAGAAGAATGAAGAGGTGACCGTGCAGATGTCCTTCGGCGGGTCGAGCAAGCAGGCGCGTTCGGTCATCGACGGGCTGCCGGCTGACGTGATCACCATGAACATGGCCACTGACATCAATGCCCTGGCCGACAATGGCAAGCTGGTGCCGGAAGACTGGGTCAGCCGCCTGCCGAACAACAGCGCGCCATTCACTTCGGCCACGGTGTTCATTGTGCGCAAGGGCAATCCGAAGGCCCTCAAGGACTGGCCGGACCTGATCAAGGATGGCGTTGAAGTCATCGTGCCCAACCCGAAAACCTCGGGCAACGGCCGCTACACCTACCTCTCGGCATGGGGTTACACCCTGAAAAAAGGCGGCGATGAAGCGGCGGCGAAGAAATTCGTCGGTGATCTGTTCAGACATGTGCCAGTGCTTGATACCGGCGGGCGTGGTGCGACTACAACGTTCATGACCAACCAGATCGGCGACGTGCTGGTCACCTTCGAGAACGAAGCGGAAATGATCGCCCGCGAATTCGGTCGCGATCAATTCGAAGTGGTTTACCCCTCCGTGTCGGCAGAAGCCGAGCCACCGGTGAGTGTGGTCGACAAGGTCGTGGACAGGAAAGGCTCCCGCCCCCTGGCTGAGGAATACCTGAAATACCTGTGGTCACCGGAAGGCCAGGAAATCGCGGCCAAAAACTACCTGCGCCCGCGTGACCCGCAGGTGCTGGCCAAGTACACCGATCGCTTCCCGAAAGTAGACTTCCTCTCGGTGGAGAAAACCTTCGGCGACTGGCGCACGGTGCAGAAGACCCACTTCATCGACGGCGGTGTGTTCGACCAGATCTATCCGGGCAAATAATCCGCTCAGGCCATGCAAAACGGCGACCTTCGAGGTCGCCGTTTTTATTGAGCCTGGATCATTTACTGAACTGTTTGCCCAGCCCTGCCGGCACGCCACTGACATCAGTCGCCTGCCACGGACCGTTGGGGCTGGTTGCCCAACTCCAGCCGTCATTCCACTGATAATAAGTGCGCTGGCGATAGAACGTGTTGGGCTGATCGTCCATCACGTACACGCCAAGGCGCGGGTCCCAGTGGCTGCCGCCGCCCGGTGGCGGCGCGAAGCTGGCCGAGGACTTCGGCGCGGCGGCAGGCGCCTTGGCAGGCTCCGAAGGCGCGCTACTCGGACGCGGCGCGCCTGGCTGCTGGCCACCCGGCAGGTTGAGGATAGGATCCTGGCTATGTGGCGGTGCCGGATGCTGGACAGCACAGGCACTCAGGCCAACAACCAGACCCAACAAGGTGATGCGTGCGGTACGGTACATAAGCGAATTCTCTAGGTTCTGTACGAAAAGTCGGCGAGCGAAGGTCAGGCAAGGCAAAAACAGGCGAGGAAGCGGAGTTTACGTGTTGTAAATGAGCATTCCGATTGGACTCGCATCCGAGCCTGTTTTTAACGCAGCATCACCGAGCGCAGCCACTTTACGTACAGAGCCTAGTTATCCGGACTGTCAATGATCAATGCCTGCTGAACCCCGGAATCACTGGCCAGTGGCTGACTGCGGCCGACCCACTCACCGGTGGTTGGCTGCCCTGCGCGAGACACTCGCGCAACCAGTTGGACTTGCGCGAAGTTCGACAGGTTCAGTTGCGGCATCATCGCGTCGGCATCGCTCAGTTCCACCTCGGCAGGCAAGTCCGCCACGGTAATGCGTTTGACCGCCAAAGGTGCCGCCGGGCCATTGATGGCGCGGGCGAAGACGAACACGCTGTCGTTCGGGCTTACCTTGCCTTGAAGTGCCGCAGCCAGCTCGACATGAATTTTTATCGACTTCACCTTAACTGCCGGCGCCGCGTCTGCCGCGCGTTTGGCGAGGTTATCTCTGGCGCGGGCAATGCCGCCTTCCAGTGCCGACCGCGATGCGTCATCTGCGGGCAGTGCTGCGAGCAACCGGGTCCAGTAATCCACCGCCGCCTGATAGCGCTGTGTTTCGAACGCGGCAATCCCAAGCAGACCAAGGCTGGTGACTTCCTTGGGGTCAGCCTGCAGCGCTTCGTCGGTCAGCGCCTGCACCTGGGGTGTGAAGTGCTTGTCGCTGGCGAAATACAGCGCCTGAGCCCACTGCCCGAGCAACTCGGGCTGCCTTCCGGCCAGCGCCACCGAGCGCTCGAACATCTGCGCGGCATCACCCGGGCGGTTCTGCGCCATATAGCTGCGCGCCAGAAAATACAGGTTTTCGGCTGAATCCGGTTGAGCCTGCACGCTGCGCTCCAGACGCTGGGTCATGTCTGCCAGTGAGGTCGGTGGTCGAGCGAATTCGCGACTCAATTCAACCCGGTCACTGGCACCCAGCTGGAGATAGGCCGCCAGCCCCAACACAGGCACCAGCAGCGCAGCCAGCACCAGCAAGGGCTTGCCCAGACGCGATGTGCGGGCAGGCTCGGCGCCTTCGGTGTCGGCAAGCAGCTCACGCGCTGCTTCGGCACGTGCAGCCTGCAATTGCGCCACCGACAGCACGCCCTGCTCGTGCTGAACCTGCAACTCGCTCAACCGCTCCTGATACAAGGCCACGTTCAGAGCTGTGCGGTCTTCTTCCCGTTGCGCGCGATGGCCGCGCAGCAGCGGAATCAGCAAAAAGCTCAGCGCGACTACCAACAACAGCCCGGTTGCCATCCAGAAGTCGATCATCGGCGGTGCTCATCCAGCAAGGTGGCGAGACGCTGCTTCTCATCTTCGGAAAGCCCGTCGGCGTGAGCGGATTGTGCCTTGCGGCGGCGGCCAACGATAAGGCCGATCACCACAAACCCGCCAACCAGCAGGCCGGCCGGCCCGAACCACAGCAGCCAGGTGCGTGCATTGAGGCTCGGCTTGTAGCGAACGAAATCGCCATAGCGATCGACCATGAAATCGATGATCTGTTGATTGCTCTGCCCTTCGCCCAGCATGCGGTAGATTTCCTTGCGCAAATCAGCGGCAATCGGCGCATTGGAGTCGGCAATGTCCTGGTTCTGGCATTTCGGGCAGCGCAGCTCTCGGGTCAGTTCGCTGTAGCGCGCGCGCTCGGCATCGTCGCGAAAGGTATAAGCGTCGATGGCCGCGTGGGCGATGCCGGAACACAGCACACTGAGCAGGACGATCATCAGGCAGCGCTTCATGGCCGCGCCTCATCGACCAGTTGCTGATAACGCGCGGCAAGCTTTTCGCGCCACACTGCGTCGTCGATGACCCCGACGTGCTTGTAACGAATGACGCCCTGAGCATCGATCAGGAAGGTTTCCGGCGCACCGTACACCCCCAGGTTGAGGCCCAGAGAACCGTCCTGGTCACGAATATTCAGCTGATAAGGATCATGGAATTCCTTGAGCCACTTCAGCGCGTCCGCGTTGACGTCCTTGTAATTCACGCCGTAGATCAGCACGCCCTGCTGCGCCAGCCGGGTCAGCACCGGATGCTCCACCCGGCAGGCCACGCACCAGGTGCCCCAGACGTTGACCAGCGCAGGTTTGCCGAGCAGATCGGCACGGCTCAACATCCGCTCGCCTTGCACCGCCGGCAGCGAGAATGCCGGAAAAGGCTTGCCGATCAGTGCCGAGGGCAGCTCGGCGGGGTCCAGATACAAACCGCGATACAAAAACGCCGTCACGCCCAGAAACAGCACCAATGGCAGCACCATGACCCAGCGCTTCATTGTGCAGCTCCCGACAGACCCAATGCCTCGCGCACCTTGTTCTTTACCCGGGTGCGATAACGCCGGTCCAGCGCCGCCAGCACACCGCCCAGGCCGGTCAGCAGGCCGCCAAGCCAGATCCAGCGCACGAACGGTTTGACATGAACCCGAACGGCCCACGCGCCATCGCCCAGCGGTTCACCCAGGGCGACATACAGGTCCCGGCTGAAACCGGCATCAATGCCCGCTTCGGTCATCACCGACTGCTGCACGGTGTAGAGGCGCTTCTCCGGGTGCAGTTCGGTCAGTTGAACGCCGTTGCGCAACACGCGAACAGTGCCGCGATCCGAGGTGAAGTTAGGCCCTTCATAATGCCGGGCGCCCTCGAAGACAAAGGTATACCCACCCAGTTCGGTGGACTCGCCGGGGGCCATGCGCAAATCGCGCTCGGCGCTGTTCTGGCTCGACAGCACCACCCCCAGCGCGCACACGACAATGCCAAGGTGCGCCAGCTGCATGCCCCAATAGCTGCGGGTCAGACCGCGTGCGCCGCTGAGCAGACCCTTGTGGCGGGTCTTGTCGAGCAGGTCGCGAACCCCGGCCAGCAGCACCCAGGCGGCGAGCATCAGGGTCGCCAGCACAGCCCACTGGAAATCGCCCAGCAGCAGACCGGCCAGCACTGCCAGAACGACGCTGCCGACCAGTACCGGGGCCAGCATGCCGAGCAGCCATTTCAGCGGCGTGTCCTTCCAGCGCACCAGTACGCCGACCGCCATCACCACCAGCAGCAAGCCCATCAATGGCACGAACAGCGTATTGAAGTACGGCGGGCCGACCGACATCTTGGCGCCGCTCATGGCATCGATCACCAGCGGATAAAGGGTGCCCAGCAGAATCATCGACGCAGCAACCACCAGCAACAGGTTATTGCCCAGCAGCAGGGTTTCCCGCGACCACAAGCCGAATCCGACCTGGCTTTTGACCACCGGTGCGCGAATCGCGAACAGGGTCAGCGAGCCGCCCACCACGACCAGCAAAAACATCAGGATGAACACACCGCGCGCCGGGTCCGAGGCAAAGGCGTGCACGGAGGTCAGCACCCCGGAGCGGACCAGGAAGGTGCCCAGCAGGCTCAGAGAAAACGCAGCAATGGCCAGCAATACCGTCCAGCTCTTGAACACGCCACGTTTTTCCGTGACCGCCAGCGAGTGAATCAGTGCAGTGCCCACCAGCCAGGGCATGAACGAGGCGTTTTCCACCGGGTCCCAGAACCACCAGCCGCCCCAGCCCAGCTCGTAATACGCCCACCACGAGCCCAGGCTGATGCCGATGCTGAGAAAAGCCCAGGCCACCAGGGTCCATGGACGAGACCAGCGCGCCCAGGCAGCGTCGAGTCGACCGCCGAGCAAGGCCGCGATGGCGAACGCAAAGGCCACGGAGAAGCCGACATAGCCCATGTACAGCATCGGCGGATGCACGATGAGGCCAATATCCTGCAACAACGGGTTCAGATCACGTCCATTCGCGGGCATCTGCGGCAACAGACGCGCGAACGGGTTGGAGGTCAGGATCAGAAACGACAGAAAACCCAGGCTGATCATGCCCATCACGGCGAGGACCCGCGCCAGCATCACCTGGGGCAGTTGCCGGGAAAACACCGACACGGCGAAGGTCCAGCCACCGAGAATCAAGGCCCAGAGCAACAACGAACCCTCATGCGCGCCCCACACGGCACTGAACTTGTAGTACCAGGGCAGCGCGGTGTTGGAGTTCTGCGCAACGTAGGCGACGGAGAAGTCGTCGACCATGAACGCGTAGGTCAGACAACCGAAGGCGAAGATCAGAAAGCTGAACTGGCCCCAGGCTGCCGGACGGGCCAGGCTCATCCACAAGCGATCGCCGCGCCATGCGCCGATCAGCGGAATGATGGCCTGCACCAGCGCAAAGCCGAGAGCCAGAATCATGGCCAGATGGCCGAGTTCGGGAATCATCGATCAACCCTGTTTTACGGGTGTGGGAGACGCAGCCGGTGCCGCCTGACCGCTGTCACGCAAGGCCTTGGTGACCTCGGGGGGCATGTATTTCTCGTCATGCTTGGCCAGTACTTCATCGGCCACCACTACGCCCTGTGCATTGAGTTTGCCCAGCGCCACGATGCCCTGCCCTTCACGAAACAGATCGGGAAGAATGCCCCGATAAGTGATGGTTACCGACTTGTTGAAATCGGTGACCACAAAACGCACGTCCAGCGAATCGGCCGAACGCTGTAATGAGCCCTTCTCGACCATGCCGCCAGCCCGAATCCGCGTATCCAGGGGTGCCTCGCCATTGGCGATCTGGCTGGGGGTGTAGAACAGGTTGATGTTTTCCTGCAAGGCGCTGAGGGCCAGGGTCACGGCCAGACCGACACCGGCCAGCAGCGCGACAATGATCAACAAGCGTTTTTTGCGCAGCGGGTTCACGGGCGATTCTCCCGCTTCAGGCGGCGTGCCTGCTGTTTCAGAAACCGCTGCCGCGCCCATAGCGGCAACGCCACGTTGACCAGCAGCACCACAAGGCACAAACCGTAGGCCGACCAGACAAATACGCCGTGGCGGCCCATGGCAAGAAAATCGCTGAACGATGCAAAACTCAAAGCGTGTGCTCCGACTGCGCTGCTGTGTGCCCCAGGCTGCGCAGAATCTCGGCCTTGACCCACTGCGTGCGCGCTTCGCGACGCAGCACTTCAAGACGCATGCGCATCATCAACAGCACGCCGAACAAGCAGTAGAAACCCAGCGTGGTAAACAGCAGCGGCAGCCACATTTCAGCCGGCATGGCGGGTTTTTCCGTGAGGCTGAACGTCGACCCTTGGTGCAGGGTGTTCCACCACTCGACCGAATACTTGATGATCGGAATGTTCACCACACCGACGATCGCCAGCACCGCGCAGGCCTTGGCGGCGCTGTCGCGGTTACTGATGGCATTGCCCAGCGCGATCAGGCCGAAATACAGGAACAGCAGAATCAGCATCGAGGTCAGTCGCGCGTCCCAGACCCACCATGCTCCCCAGGTGGGCTTGCCCCAGATCGCGCCGGTCGCCAGCGCCAGCGCGGTCATCCACGCGCCAATCGGTGCAGCGCAGTGCAGTGCGACATCGGCCAGCTTGATTCTCCAGACCAGCCCGACCACCCCGCACACGGCCAGCATGACGTAACAGGACTGGGCGAGCATCGCGGCGGGTACGTGGATATAAATGATCCGGAAGCTGTTGCCCTGCTGGTAATCCGGCGGCGCGAACGCCAGGCCCCAGACCATACCGATGACCAGTAACAGCACAGCGGCAACACTCAGCCAGGGCAGCAGGCGTGCGCTGACGCGGTAAAACCCTTTCGGCGAGCCGAGCGTGTGCAGCCAGGCCCAACCGATGCTGCTTTTCATGGCGTTGCTTTTCATCAGGGTGCATCCAGGGTGTTGACCGGCATCGAAGTCTCGATCCCGGAACCTCAATTATTCGCCGATGCTGATTTTCAGGCCAGCGGCTATCGCAAAGGGTGTCAGGGTGATCGCCAGCGCCGCCAGGCTGCCCAGCCACAGCAGATAGCCGGTCGCCGGCATGCCCTGCAGCGCGGCCTGCAACGCGCCACTGCCCAGAATCAGCACCGGGATGTACAGCGGCAGAATCAACAATGCCAGCAGCAGGCCGCCACGCTTCAAACCTACGGTCAACGCCGCACCCAACGCGCCCAGCAGGCTGAGCACCGGGGTGCCCAGCAGCAGCGAAACCATCAACACCGGCAGGCACTGCACCGGCAGACCGAGCATCAAGGCCAGCAAAGGTGACAACAGTACCAGTGCCAGCCCGGAAAAAACCCAGTGTGCCAGCACTTTGATCAGCACCAGAAGGGCCAGCGGGTGCGGCGAAAGGACCCACTGTTCCAGCGAGCCGTCCTCGAAATCACTGCGCAACAGCCCGTCCAGCGACAGCAGCACGGCCAGCAGTGCCGCCACCCAGACCAGCCCCGGCGACAAGGTTTGCAACAATTGCGTCTGCGGCCCCAGCGCCAGCGGGAACAGGGCGACCACGATCGCGAAGAACACCAGCGGGTTGACCAGCTCTGCCGGACGCCTCGCCAGCAGCCGCACCTCACGGAACATCAGCAGAACAAACACATTGCTCATGCTGACCACTGCCCCAGGTCGAGGTCCCGATAGCCCGCAGGCACCCGGCTCAGGCTGTGGTGGGTGGTCATGACAATCATGCCGCCGTGTTCACAGTGCCAGGCGAGGTGGTTTTCCAGTTGCTCGATGCCTTGGCGGTCGAGCGCGGTAAACGGCTCGTCGAGCAGCCATAGTGGCGGGCCCGGCAGATACAGACGTGCCAGCGCGACGCGACGCTGCTGCCCGGCCGACAAAGTGTGACAGGGCACGTCTTCGAAACCTGCCAGACCGACCGCATCTAGGGCGGTGGCTATGGCGTCAGCATCGGCTGGCTGGTGCAGCGCGCTGAGCCAGGACAGGTTTTCCAGCGGCGTCAGCACATCCTTGAGCGCTGGCGCATGACCGATCCACAACAGCTTGCTGCCCGGTGCCGCGGGCCCACGACCCACTGGCTGCGCGTCGAGCACTACCTGCCCGGCCGTTGGCTGCATCAACCCGCACAGCAGGCGCAGCAGGCTGGTCTTGCCGCAGCCGTTGGGACCGCTGATCTGCAGCATGTCGCCTGTGCGCAGGTGAAGATCGAGGTTTTCGAACAGCATCCGTCCGTCCCGCTCACACGCCAGAGCCGTCGCTTGCAAAAATGGGGTGGCTGCGATCATCGGGCGTTTCCAGTGCTTTGCGTCGCGAAATGTGCCAAAACAGACACATACGGAGTAAAACGCGGTTCAAGTCGGGGTTGATACGGCCGTTACATGAAGAGAAGTTAATGGCGGCTGGTCCGGTTTCGGCCGGTATTATACATGCGAGTCCTGTTATCAAAGGGGCAATTTCCTCGGGTCGATAGTTCAATGACAGGCGACATCACCAGCGTTCCGGCAACAAACGCCACCCTGACACTGTTGCGCGCCGGCATCTCACCCGCGCAAGTGCTGACCATGCTGCAATCGGCGGAAAATCTGATCCCCGAAGGCGAAACCGCTAACGCCGAAGTGCTGACCCTCAAGCAGGTCAACCAGAACTTCCAGTTGCTGTTGCGGCTGGTGCTCGCCAACGGCAGCCTGACCAATTTACCGGTCACCAGCAGCGTCCCGTTCACGCCCGGCAGCCTGCTGCAAGTGGCGCAGGCGTCGGCCAACGAGCTGACCTTGACACTGCAGCAGCTCAACGGCGCGCTGAAAAACTCGATGACCAGCATCGATACCCAACAATTACCGGTCGGCACGCTGCTGCAGGGCAAAGTCATGACCAGCCAGGTGATCGCTCAGGCAGTCAATCAACTGGCCGGCCAGAACCCGGCCGCTGCGACGCCCACCTACCGCTCCATCGTGATGCTGCTCAACACGGCGCTGGCGGGTTCCAGCCTGACCATCGAGAGCCCGCAGCCGCTGACGGTTGGCAGCCTCCTGAGCGCTCAGGTACAAGGCAATCAGGCACTCAACTTCGTGGCCCTGCCCGGTCGCTTCGACCAACTGGCCTTGGCGCAGCAACTGTCCGCACAGCAAAATCGCCAAGGCTCGCTGGACACCCTGATCAACGCCCTGCAAAACCTGCAGTCCGGCAGCCCGACCAGTCCCGGCCCGGCCATCAGCGCCCCGCTGCAGGCCAGTATCAACCAGTTGCTCGCTGACCTGCCCGACGTCGAGCAGATGACCACCCCCAAGGGCGTGGCCCAGGCGCTGAACGCCAGCGGCGTGTTTCTGGAAGCCAGACTGCTGGCCGGATTGAACCCGGCGCAGCAGCTACCGGACATGAAAGCCAACCTGATGCGTCTGATCGCCCAGATCCTTCCCGGCCTGCCGGACAACATGTCTTACGGCGCAGCGGCGGCGTCCAACACCCTGGCGCGCACGATGCCCAATGCAATCCGCAATGCGCTGGGCACCCTGGGCCTGGTCGCGGCACGCACTCAGCCAAGCATTTTTCCGCTGCCATCGCGCACGGTCAGCGGTGGCGAGAAGGAGGATGATCTGGAAATCCTCCTCAAGCTCGCTGCGGCTGCCGTCTCACGCCTGCAAAGCCATCAACTGGGCGGGCTCGAGCAGACCCGCACCAACGCCGACGGCACCCAGGTAACCACCTGGCAGCTGGAAGTGCCGATGCGCAACGCCCACGACATCGTGCCCTTGCAGGTCAAGGTGCAGCGTGAAGACACGCCCGATCAGGAAGCGGCCGAAGACCGTGATGATATCGAGATCAAGGACACCCGGGAAAAGCTCTGGAAAGTCGACCTGGCGTTCGATCTCGAGCCGTTGGGGCCCTTGCAGGTGCATGCGCAGTTACTGCGCGGCACGCTGTCCAGCCAGCTGTGGGCCGAGCGCCCCGACAGCGCGGCATTGATCGAACATGAGCTGGGGTATCTGCGCGAACGGCTGATAGCCTGCGGCCTGGCAGTGGGCGAACTGGCCTGCAGTCACGGCGCACCACCAAGCGGTCCGCGTACCGCGCTCGAACAACGCTGGATCGACGAGAACGCCTGATGAGCCTACCCGACCACACTCCGCGCCAGGCTATCGCCCTCAGCTATGACGGCCAGCACGCCCCGACGCTCAGCGCCAAGGGCGATGACCAGTTGGCCGAGGCGATTCTGGCCATTGCCCGCGAATACGAAGTGCCCATCTACGAGAACGCTGAACTGGTCAAGCTGTTGGCACGCATGGAACTGGGCGACAGTATTCCCGAGCCGCTGTACCGCACGATTGCCGAAATCATCGCGTTCGCCTGGCACCTGAAAGGCAAGTTTCCGGCTGGTCAGGACCCGAACGCGCCACCTGTCGAGCGCGATATTACGCCGCGCTACTGACTGCAGAAGCGCTGGCCGGTATCACATTGCAATCGGCTTGCGCCCTGCAAACGAGTGCGCCAGCGTGCCACCGTCGACCAGGTCCAGCTCGCCACCCAACGGAACGCCGTGGGCAATGCGCGATGCGACCAGGCCCTTGTCATGCAGCAACTGGGCGATGTAATGCGCCGTCGCTTCGCCTTCCACGGTCGGATTGGTCGCGAGGATTACCTCGGTGAAAGTGCCCTGCTGGCTGACGCGTTCCATTAACTGCGGAATGCCGATGGCCTCCGGTCCCAGGCCGTCGAGCGGCGACAGGTGGCCCTTGAGCACGAAGTAACGGCCGCGGTAGCCGGTCTGCTCCACCGCATAGACATCCGTCGGGCCTTCGACCACGCACAGCAGCGTGTCATCACGACGCGGGTCTGCGCATTGCGGGCAGAGTTCCTCTTCGGTCAGCGTGCGGCACGAGCGGCAGTGACCCACGCCGTCCATCGCCTGCCCCAATGCCTGCGCCAGCCGCGAACCGCCGCTGCGGTCGCGCTCCAGCAACTGCAACGCCATGCGCTGAGCGGTTTTCTGACCGACGCCCGGCAGCACGCGGAAGGCATCGATCAACTGGCGAATCAGGGGGCTGAAGCTCATGGAGAAAAATCCGACAAAAACACAAGACGCGGTTTATACCCGCGCGTTGCCGTGAGCGTCAATTAAGGTGTTCAACCCAGCGACCAACAGCGTGTCGGTGCTTTGCCGAATCAGGCTTTCAGGGCTGTCTCGAGAAACTCGGTCAACGCCTGTACCCGTGCGCTGCGATGCTTGCGTACAGGCACCAGCAGGTTGATCGGCGCACTGGCCAGTTGCCAATCGGCAAGCACCCGCACCAGCCTGCCGCTGGCAATGGCGTCGCTGACGTCCCATTGCGAGCGCAACACGATGCCCAGCCCCTGCTCGGCCCAGCGCCGGGCGACCGAGCCGTCGTTGCTGAGCAGCGCGGGCTCGATGCGCAGGGTCTTTTTGGTCTGGCCCTTGCTCAGGTGCCAGAGGGTGACGTCTTCATCGTTTTCGCGAATGCAGATGCAGCGATGGCCAGCCAGTTGATCGGGCGTCGAGGGCACACCATGCTGCTCGATATACGCCGGGCTGGCGCACAGCCAGCGATGATTCTGTGCCAACGGCCTGGCGATCCACTGGCTGTCATTGAGGCTGCCGATGTGTATCACCGCATCGCTGTCGTGACGGTCCGGCCAGGGTGTTTCGCGCAGGTCCAGCTGCAGACACAACTGCGGATGCAGCCTGGCGAAGCGCGCCAGCAGCGGCGCAATGCGCTGGCGTCCATAACCGAACGGCGCAGCCAGACGCAATGTGCCCACCAGCCGTTCATCACGCTGCCTGAAAGACTCCGGGAGTGCCTCCAGTTGCTCAAGCAACTGTGCGCTTTCGCGGGCGAAACGCTCACCATCAGCGGTCAGACTCAGGCGTCTGGCGTCGCGACTGGCCAAGGTGATGCCCAGTTGCGTCTCCAGTTTGCGCAAACGCATCGACAACGCCGGCGGCGAGACATTGAGGATTCTGGCGGCAGCACTGAGCGATTCGCAGCGCGACAGAGTCACGGCCAGACGCAGGTCTTCGATAGCAATCATTCACTTCAGCTTAAGGATTGATGATCATGCATTGAACCACAGCTTCATCATCGCTGCGTAGAGTGGCTCCCGTACCCAGCCACACGAGCGCTTTCCATGTCAGCCTCCCTGTCTTCTCTCGTTACGCCTGTCGCGCTGCTCGATGTGTCGCGCATGCAGCACAATATCCAGCGTATGCAACAACGCATGAACGAGCTGGGCGTGCGTTTGCGCCCGCACGTCAAGACCAGCAAATGCCTGCCGGTCATACAGGCGCAGATTGCAGCGGGTGCCAGTGGTGTCACGGTGTCGACGCTGAAGGAGGCTGAGCATTGCTTTGCCGAGGGCATCGACGACGTGTTCTATGCCGTCGCCATTGCACCCGGCAAGCTGGAGCAGGCACTCAGACTGCGGCGCAAGGGCTGCCGCCTGAGCATCCTGACCGACAGCGTGGCAGCTGCCCGAGCGATTGTGGTTTTCGGCCAGGCGCATGACGAACGTTTCGACGTCTGGATTGAAATCGATTGCGACGGTCACCGTTCCGGCCTGACCGTCGACGACGCCTCGCTCGTCGAGGTCGCGCGCACGCTGGTCGACGGTGGCATGCAACTGCGCGGGGTAATGACCCACGCCGGGTCCAGCTATGACCTCGACACCCCTGAAGCGCTGCAGGCCCTCGCCGAACAAGAACGCAGGCTCTGCGTCAGCGCCGCCCAGCGGATTCGTCAGGCAGGACTGCCCTGTGCGGACGTCAGCATCGGTTCGACGCCGACGGCACTGTCGGCGCAGAGCCTGCACGGCGTGACCGAAGTTCGCGCCGGGGTGTATGTGTTCTTCGATCTGGTGATGCACAACATTGGCGTATGCCAGGCAGATGAGCTGGCTCTGAGCGTATTGACCACGGTCATCGGCCATCAGCAGGACAAGGGCTGGATCATCGTTGATGCGGGCTGGATGGCCATGAGCCGCGATCGCGGCACTCAGCGTCAGCGCAAGGATTTCGGCTACGGCCAGGTGTGCAGCGACACTGGCGAGTGGATCGACGGTGCACGGGTCACCGGTGCCAATCAGGAGCACGGCATCATCACGCTTGCTGCGGGCAGCGAGACCGACATCAGCGAGCGTTTTCCCATCGGCAGCCGACTGCGCATTCTGCCCAACCACGCCTGTGCCACCGGCGCGCAATTCCCGGACTACCACGCCTGCGACAGCGAAGGCGCAATCCATACCTGGAGTCGCCTGCATGGCTGGTGAGATAAAACCGATCAGTACGTCCCTGGCCGCAGCACCCGGTGGGCATTATTCGCAGGCGATGCTGTATCAAGGCACGCTGCATGTTTCCGGGCAACTGCCGGTGCGCGCCGATGGCAGTCACAGCGTCGGCGAGCCGTTCGAGGTCCAGGCTGCGGTCGCGCTGGACAATCTGCTGGCCATCCTTGGCGCGGCGGGATGCAATACGGATGACCTCCTGAAAGTGACCATTTATATCGCCGGCGTCCAGCACTGGCCTGCCTTCGACCGCCTCTACGCGGGCTATCTGGGCGAGCATCGCCCTGCGCGCGCGGTGGTGCCGGTCCCGGAATTGCACCACGGCTACCTGATCGAGATCGAAGCGCTGGCGCGTTGTAGCCAATCAACATGACCGGGAGCCCCTCATGACCCCACAAAAAAGCGATGTCCTGATTATCGGCGGCGGCTTCATGGGCGCGTCCTCCGCGTTTTTTCTGCGCCAGCACGGCCGTTCGGTCACCCTGCTGGAGCGCGACCAGATCGGCCAATACGCCAGCGGCGTGAATTTCGGCAACGTGCGCCGTCAGGGACGGTTTCTCGGCCAGCTGGAACTGTCCAATCGCTCCTGGGCCCTGTGGAAGCGCCTGCCGGAGCTGATCGGCGAAGACCTGGAATTCATTCCCAGCGGGCATATGCGCGTGTGCTATCGCGAGGACGAAATCGCCGAACTGGAGGCCTATGCCGCCGCCCCGGAAGCCCGCGAGCTGGACTTGCAGATCCTTTCCGGCAAGGCGCTGCACGACCGTTTTCCGTTTCTCGGTGCGCAAGTCAAAGGCGGTTCCTATGCGCCCCATGACGGGCACGCCAACCCAAGGCTGGCAGCCCCCGCGTTCGCCCGTGCGGCGATTCGTGCAGGTGCAAGAATCGAAGAACGCACTGAAGTGACCGAGGTGCAGAAGGTCGGCGGCGAGTTTCAGGTCACCACCGCCGATGGACAGCTATTCGTCGCCGAACAGTTGCTCATCACTGCCGGTGCCTGGGGCGCCAGGCTCGCCGAGCAGTTCGGCGAGTCTGTCCCTCTTGAGCCCAACGGACCGCAGATGTCGGTGACAGAACCGATACCTTACGCGCTGCCGACGGTGATCGGGGTGTTTACCAAGATCAAGGAAGAAGTGATCTATTTCCGGCAGATCCCGCGCGGCAACATCATCATCGGAGGCGGCAATCGCAATAAACCGGACATGCTCAACCGCCGCGCCTACTTCAAGCCGGAGAGCCTGATCAACCAGATGAAACAGATGAAACGCCTCCTGCCGGGCGCAGAAAAGCTGAACATCATCCGCGTCTGGAGCGGCATCGAGAGTTACACGCCGGACTCGCTGCCGATCATGGGCCGCAGCGGCAAAGTCGACGGCCTGTTCTACGCATTTGGCTTCTGCGGCCACGGTTTTCAGCTTGGTCCCGGCGTCGGTGACGTCATGGCCGAGCTGATCAGCACCGGCAGCACGCGCACGCTGATCAGCCCGTTCGATATTCGCCGCTTCACCGATCCGACCGCCATCGAAATGCCGCTCATGTCCAGCCTGATGAGTAATGGAAAGCTGGTATGAGCCCAACCACTCACCCACCCCATCGCAACGGAGGCGCCATGCCTGCAACCTCAGACGCTCACTACCAGTATCGCACGGTGACTGCGGCGGATATCCCGGCAGCCCATGCCCTTTCAGTGAGCCTAAAATGGCCACACCGCGAACAGGACTGGGCGATGGTGCAACGGACTTCCGAGGGCTTTGTCGCCGAGCACGATGGCCAACTGGTTGGCGTGGCGTTTACCTGCCATCAGGGTGACTGGTCCTCGATCGGGCTGGTGATCGTCCGCGATGATCATCAGGGCAAAGGCATCGGTCGCCACTTGATGAAGCTGTGTCTCGACGCAACAGCACCGCGCACGCCGATCCTCAACGCTACGGAACTGGGCGCGCCGCTTTACCAGAGCCTGGGTTTCGTTGATTTCGCACGCATCCAGCAGCATCAGGGCGTTGCCGACCTGTCAGGGCTGGCGCCAGCGAAAGACGACCTGCCGATTCGTACGCTGGGCGCGACCGACCACGCAGAACTGATCCGCCTGGCCAACGCGGGCAGCGGCCTGGATCGCACTGCCGTGTTGACTGATCTGTTGCACGATGCAGAACAGGCGGTCGGCATTGAACACGCAGGCCAGTTGCAAGGCATCGCCCTGCTGCGCCGTTTCGGACGCGGTCATATCATCGGTCCGGTGGTTGCCGGTGATGTAAATCAGGCACAACGATTGATTGAACACCTGCTGCAACAGATACCCGGCCTGTTCGTGCGCTTCGACATTCTGGCTGACTGCGGGCTGGCGGCGTGGCTCGAAAGCCTGGGTCTGCCGTGTGTCGACAGGGCACCGCGCATGGTGCTCGGGACGCCGCCCGCCTCCAACCCGGATGTGCAGCAATTCACGCTGGTGACTCAGGCGATCGGCTGATAACAGCGCGGATAAACGGCCGAAACAGGTCCGCCATGTTAGCGGGTTGCATACAGCAGATTATTCTTTGCAACCCGGCAGATCGGCGCTTTTTATCCAGACTGCTTTGTTAGCTTATGGGTATCGAACGGCCTGACCGTAAAGGGCCTGGCCTTGACCACTATTGCTCCAGGGAGCCCGCTGGATGATCTCACAGTCCTTGAACAGCCCTCACGTTGATCCGGACACCGCGCTGAAACTGTATATCGATGGTGGTTGGTCCGCCCCGCTCGACCCGGTCAGTATCGCGGTGATCAACCCTGCGACCGAAGAGGTGGTGGCGCATGTCGCCAGTGGCTCGGCCGCCGATGTCGACCGTGCGGTTGCGGCAGCGCGGGCAGCCTTTGCCGGCTGGTCCGGCACCTCGCCACACGCCCGGGCCCAGGTCATCGGCCGGATCCATGAGCTCATTATCGAGCGCAAGGAGCAACTGGCGCAGGCGATCTCGCTGGAGATGGGCGCATCCATCAGTTCGGCGCGGGCCATGCAGGTGCCGCTTGCCGCAGAACACGTGCGTGTCGCACGTGACCTGCTGGCGACCTACCGCTTCCACACCGTCGAAGGCGGCACGGCGATCGAACGCGAGCCCATCGGTGTGTGCGGGCTGATCACGCCTTGGAACTGGCCGCTGTATCAAATCACCGCCAAAGTCGCCCCGGCCATAGCGGCCGGCTGCACGGTGGTGCTCAAACCCAGCGAACTGTCGCCCCTGAGCGCCCTGCTGTTCGCGCAACTGGTGCATGACGCCGGTCTGCCGCCGGGGGTGTTCAATCTGGTCAATGGCAGCGGCCCCGAGGTTGGTGGCGCGATGGCGACCCACCCTGATATCGACATGATCTCGATCACCGGCTCCAACCGGGCAGGCGCATTGGTGGCGCAAGCCGCCGCGCCGACGGTTAAACGAGTGACTCAGGAACTGGGCGGCAAATCACCGAATATCCTGCTGCCCGACGCCGAGTTCGCCAAAGCCGTGCCGCCCGGCGTGATGGCCGCGTTCCGCAATGTGGGTCAGTCGTGCAGCGCACCGACGCGAATGATCGTGCCCAGGAACCGACTGGCAGAAGTTGAAGCGCTGGCTGCCGAAACGGCCGCGGCAATCGTTGTGGGTGACCCGCAGTTGGAGCAGACGGTATTGGGCCCTATCGCCAACGAGGCGCAGTTTCATCGTGTCCAGGCGATGATCGATGCCGGGCTGAGCGAAGGCGCGAAGCTTATCTGCGGCGGGCCGGGACGGGTGCAGGGCCATGAGCGAGGCTTTTATACCCGGCCAACGGTGTTTTCCGATGTGGACTCGTCGATGCGTATCGCCCGGGAAGAGATTTTTGGCCCGGTGCTGTGCCTGATTGCCTACGATACGGTCGAGGAGGCTATCGCAATTGCCAACGATACGGTCTATGGCCTGGGTGCGCATGTCCAGGGGCAAAACCTCGAGCAGGCACGCGCGGTGGCTTCGCGCATTCGTGCCGGGCAGGTGCACCTGAACTACCCCGCCTGGAACCCGATGGCCCCGTTTGGCGGCTACAAGCGCTCGGGCAACGGTCGCGAGTACGGCGTGCAGGGGTTTGAAGAGTATCTGGAGACCAAGGCTATTGTGGGGTTTGGCTGAGTGGGGTTTGTGCTGCGCGCTAATTTGGAATGTAGTTGACTATCGTTCCCACGCTCCGCGTGGTAATGCCTTTCGTGACGCTCCGCGTCACACAGCGGTTCTGCGATATCAGGTGGATTGAGGTTCAACTCAGGTCACCTTTTCGCCCCTCGGCGAGTCACTTTGAAGGGGCCAAAGTGACCAAAGCCCCTGGCTCCGTTTCCGGCCCGGCTTCGTCGGGTTCTGCGTCGTCAGTGCCACAGTGGTCGAAAAGCGCTTTTGCGGCAGTGGCTGCGGTTAGGGCATGAGATTGTTTGATTATCGTGCCGACGCTCCGCGTCGGCATGCAGTTCGTGACGCTCTGCGTCACACAGCGGTTCTGCGATATCAGGTGGATTAGAGTTCGACTCAAGTCACCTTTTCGCCCCTCGGCGACCTACATTGATGGGGCCAAAGTAGGCAAAGCCCGCAGCTCCGTTTCCGGCCCGACTTCGTCGGGTTCCTTCGCCCAGTCACTGATCCGGGGGGCGCCGCAACCTGCCAGGCTACCC
>NZ_WIBD01000043.1:0-455 GCF_009495975.1 Pseudomonas sp. SZ57
AAAGACTAGAAATCAACATTCATGCACTGATAGTCAGGATCAATGGAATGCTCATTTCTAAGCTTTCAAACAGAAGCAGTAAGTGGTGGAGCCAAGCGGGATCGAACCGCTGACCTCCTGCGTGCAAGGCAGGCGCTCTCCCAGCTGAGCTATGGCCCCGTATTTCTACAGGCGTTTCCCACACAAAATTGGTGGGTCTGGGCAGATTCGAACTGCCGACCTCACCCTTATCAGGGGTGCGCTCTAACCAACTGAGCTACAGACCCAATTTCGAGCTTGTAGCCGCTAGCGTTGAGCTATCAGCTTGGAGCTTAAAGCTGCTTCTAATCGTCTTCTTCCATGAATCAAGCAATTCGTGTGGGTGCTTATGGCGCAGCTGAGTCGTCGATTAAGGAGGTGATCCAGCCGCAGGTTCCCCTACGGCTACCTTGTTACGACTTCACCCCAGTCATGAA
>NZ_WIBD01000045.1:0-2608 GCF_009495975.1 Pseudomonas sp. SZ57
TGAGCGGTATCGACGGGGAGGGTTTCGCCATCGGCTGTGGTGCGGATTTCCAGCCCCGGCAGGTAGCGCACTTCGTTGAGAAGCAAGCGGCCTGACGCCTGAGCTGTACTTATCTTGCGGCAGCGCTGACCCTGGCCGTCATAGACATAACGCTCTTCATCGCTCGCTGCGTCTTTACGCTGCAGCAGAGTAACAAGAGCAAGTTGATTACGCGCATTCCAACCCATAACCTGCCCGCGAACCAGTTGCAGCAGATTGCCGTTGGCATCAAAACTCGTAGCGAAATCCACATCCCCGTCATCGTCGGGCAGGCTGCGGTTGCTGTCCGGTGCAACGTGCATGTTGCGAGTGAAGTTGTGCGCGCCTTCGTGGCGCATTTGCAGCAGATTGCCCGCTGCGTCGTAGCTGTAATTCTGTGTGTAGTTGCTGACCTGGCAAGGATCGAGCGTTGGCAGAGGTTGCAGACCGGGTAGCGCCGGACCATGACTGGCCCCGTTTCTGACCTCCCGCCCCGTGGCTTCGATCAACTGATACAACGTGTCGTAACAGTAACGGTTTATCGGTTCGATAAGCTGATTGTTGCAATACCGGTCTGGTTGCGAGGCATCGTTGACGAGCAGGATATTGCCCACCGGGTCATAGTCGTAATCAAGCTTTTGCAACAACGTGCCTTCCGCAGATACCGCGCCAAGCTCAGCTAGTCGGCCTTCCTGCTGATCATAGACATAACGGCTGACCACGCCGTTGCCGGCAGTCTCCTGCTCGACCTGATTGAAGGCGTTGTAATGAATTTCATTGACCAGTGTCTGCGGCGACGACGTACCGGCCAATGTCAGTTCAGCCGCTTTCAACTGCCCGGCGACGGTCATGCCAAAGGCCTGCGTGTTGCCCATGGCATCAGTCTGCCCGAGCACTTCACCCAGCGCATTGAAGCTCCAGCGGGTTTGCAGGGCCGCAGGCTCAAGCAAGGCATCGCGCTCGGCTTCGACCAGCGGCCAGTCCGGCGTTACTGATACTCGTAAGAAATATCTATGCTGATTAAGTACTTTGCCGCTCAGGCCATGGTCCGGGGACAGGCTTGTACCGGCGGTGTCGTCATGGCGCGATAGCCGACCGCATAAGTTATGGCTGGCTGAATCAGGTCCGCCATAGGCAAAACGCTCAACGACCTGATGCTGCTCGGTAACCGAAACAGGGCGCAGCAACTGATCGTACTCAAAATGACGCTGATTGGCGCTACTGTCCCAGCCGCTGATGGTCTGACCTGCTTCGCCCAATAGCATCAGCCGCCAGTGGGCGTCCACACTGTCGGTCAGTATCGGCTGCCCCGAAAGGCTGTAAGTTGTTGTCAGGTTTGGCGCATCAAGTCGTGGATCTCTTTGCGTGCTCACATGGCCCGCAGCGTTGTAAGTCTTCCGGGTAATACGGCGCTCCATCGCTTGCTGCGCCTCGCTTCGCCAATAAGCGATATTGCCGATTGCCAGTCCTCTTGGGTCAACGGCTCTTACATCAGGTGTGTGTTGGTGCAAGGTATTGTTCATCATGTTCTCCTGGGAGAGTTGATTTCACCGTCAGCAACAAGGATCACCCTGGAAAACTGGATTTATAAAAAGTCAGGAAGTTACCTATTCCTCGCCGAGGGTTGCCTCTGGCCGATTGATCCATGATGATTTCGCCTGAACGAGAGACTATCCCCAGCGCCGCGCTATCGCCGCCGTCGAGATTGGCAGACCATCCGGGTGTGGCGTTCAGTTTGTCCAGCCTTAACATGATCTTCGCCCATTCCGGCATCGTGTAAGCTCCGGACTCCTGGGTTCTGCTTCCGCCTGACCCGACGGCCAGACGCGTTCTCGAAGATCCGTCGAAAACTACCGGAAAGCTGATACCCGAACGTGGATTGGGCGTGTTGGCATGACCTAATTGGCCCGGCCCTGATGTGGCCGGTCCATATTGAAACCTTTCCTGCTCAAGATCGTTTTCGGTGAAAGCCACTTCTCCCCCGGTAGACAGCAGTGGTGCCGAGTGAAGAGTGGAGCCATCCCCCATGGTCAGCGCAACGTAATCTTTTTCGTAATGCCTTGGAATGCTGACAGATGCTTCCTCCTCGCCACCCATGAACAACTTCCCAACCGCGGCGTGTGTCGGATCTGATGGTGAGACTTTACCCTTAAAGTTATAGAAGCCGCCATTTATGTATGCCAGGTGACTACTGCCAGGTACTTCTGACTCTATATAAATAGAAGCGCCGGACACGGACTTTATAGCGAAGGGGTAGCTGCCTCCTGAAACCTTGCTCTGGTAGGTAGAGTCGATGGACAGGTAAGTAAGTTCTCGCTGGCCTTTAAACGCTCTGGGTAACCCCATTCCTATTTGCGCGAAGGTTTCATTGGTGCCCTGGATACTCACGCCGATTATGCCTGGCGCAAACGTTCTGACACTCACGTCGTTCGTATCCCTTTGCTCGCGCAGGCTATCCATCGCCGTCAACCAGCGCGCCCTGGCCTTTTGACTGTTCTGACCGTCGGGGTCAAATAAGTTGAGTGGGTTGTTGCCAACAAAGCCGAACAGATTCAACCCATCCACATCCCCCGCCGGATCCGGATTGATC
>NZ_WIBD01000046.1:0-351 GCF_009495975.1 Pseudomonas sp. SZ57
GAACATGCATCGCGAAAGCGACCGTCTTCGCGAACAAGTTCTCGCCTACCCCTCGGGCAGGAGGCGTTTTTGATTCTGCCCAACGGGCGTAGGAGCGGACTTGTCCGCGAAGGGGTCGCCAAGCCTTCGAACATGCATCGCCAGAACGACCGTCTTCGCGAACAAGTTCGCGCCTACCCCTCGGGCAGGAGGCCGTTTTGATTCTGCCCAACGGGCGTAGGAGCGGACTTGTCCGCGAAGGGGCTGTTAAGGTTTCCAAAAATGTATCGCCTGAGCGACAGTCTTCGCGAACAAGTTCGCTCCTACCCCTCGGGCAGAAGGCCGTTTTTGATTCTGCCCAACGGGCGTAGG
>NZ_WIBD01000047.1:0-3671 GCF_009495975.1 Pseudomonas sp. SZ57
TGCTGGCCTTGTCGCTGGCGCTGATGGCGATCGGCATGTTGGCGCCGATATTGTTTTCGTTCTTCGCCAGGTCGGTGCCAGGGTTGACCGTGCCGCCGGTCTGCACGTTGCCTTTCTGGTCCTTGCCGATTTCGTTGTAGCCACCGCCCAGGCTGACGGTGTTGGCGTCGTAATCGGCCTTGTTCTTGATGTCGCGGCTGGTGAGGCTGCATGTAACAAGTCGGTTGATTAACGCTGCTTTAGAAAAAATAGACTAAGAGGTTCCCGAGTTGATGTATTAGTACTCGTAGTGAACCTTAGCTTCGCTTTTTTGCCTATGGATCAGGTCATCCATTCCCAACAACCACCGATTTGTTTTTTCATAATTTAGTTTAGCTAAAATACAAGACCAGACATGCTTTCTTCAGCAGCATCAGTTAAGAATACTGATTTTGCTTCATTGTTAATATTGAATTTAAAGCTGGACTCCACCTAGCCTTCTTCAGTATCAACCTCACCTTTACAATAGAGGAATTGATAGTCGCAATCAGCTTCGCCAGAAAGATTTTCAGCAAGCTCATTTAGAACTTAAAACCGTCTTTGAATTGTATTATCCACCCTACTAAAACCATGCCGTATAATTATAATTCAGCCGCCTACAGCCTCATCTCTAATAGCCAAATTATGAATTGATACATATTCGATTTTTTGCTTTGGGGCATTTTCTAGGGGTGCCCTGTAATCTGTCAAAAGGCTAATACCATCAATGACAGTTTCTCCATTCAAAATAAGAAAATTATCATCAAACTCATTAAATTCAATTAGCAAAGGTGATTTTATAGACCCTAACTCCAATCCTGGCCTAACGCCTTCAAAATTACCAGAATAACCTATACCCACATTTATGTTATATAGAGAGGTTCCGCTCATGAATGCGAGCATCAGTAGCCTGTTCTTGAAGAATAGATAATTCACAAAGTCGCCGTGCTCCTTAAATCGTATTTCCTCCCTAATACCTAGCCAACCGGTGTTGTTTTCCAAGAGTTCATATGTGGTAGATTTAGAGTCATACCATGTTACCTGACCTATTTTTTTAAGATTCCCTCAAGTGAGCTACCCAGCTCAAAGCCTGCTGCGCTGAGCCCTGGTACCAAATCTGCTTCTAAATCGAAAACGGCATTCATGTTCACTTCTCTCACCATGGTAGCCACTTACCACCCTCGCACTTCAGTCGATTACCCTTTGTATCATAATATTGTTGATTTCGTGTGATAGTACCGGGCTGCACTGATATGAGTTTGCATATAAGCACTCTTCGATCTAGAAGTATTAAACAAGAAAATCCTTTTTAGATGGCGCCGTAAATACATGGCCGGCCTCGTCGAAGCGCCATTTTGCCTATTTTTTAGGCGTAAATCGATGACTTCAAACTTCTTGTATGCATGATTTTAATTATGGTCTTCGATTTGCTTTTTCAGTGGTCAAGTATGCGGGCTAAAATACCGGGCAAAACGATTCGGTTTTGGAGCATCATGAGTCAATCAATCATATTCTTTAAAAAGCGAATTCCGTTATTGTCGCGAAGTGCGTATACCTCTTCAAACTGGAAGGATAATATGAATTTAAACTGAGTCTGTTTAACAAGTTCGCTAAGGAATATTTTTATGTCTTCCGAACTTTCAGATAATGTATCGATAGGTGAGTGAAACGCTCCTCTCATGCCAACCTTCCAATCAGCTATTACGTTTTCTGCTACAATTTCCTCGTAAGGAATTATGTGGCGAAATACGAAGTAAGCGTTAGAGCTTATAAAGTTTCCTGTCAAGTGTTTTTCTTCGATCTGATAGTCCGTATTCATACTGGATAATGTGCGGCATATATCGTCAAAAGATATACCTTGTTCGATCTCCAAGTTCATAGTGATGGTCATTTTGCTACCTCGATTATTTTAAATTCATTGTTTTTCATTAGGTAAAGTTTTTTCAGCCCTTCCACCGGGCGTGTAGACAGCGCTTTTTCAATCTCACCAGATGTTAACGGTGAATCAGCTAGATTTACAACTACGCTACTAGCTTGTTTTTGAACTTTTTCAGTTACTGTCATCAATACTGAAATAGGGCTATTAGTTCTTGGGGAAAATACATCAGCTAGGTCGCCATTAATTTTCAGATCAGGATTTCCCCCTTTTCTCCCAGTATTGGGTAATTGCTCAACATCATACCCTGCCTGAGCAAGCTTTTTTGACGCCTCATTCTGACGCTCAATTGATCTGACCATATCTGGAGAAGCATTTTTTGGAGGAAGTTCAGGTTCTCCTTTCAAAGAGCCAAGTTTGGGTAGGCTGTTAACACCCGCCTCAGAATCCGTCATCGAACTCATCGGATTCGGATTTTTAGCATTCTTCGCCGCAAGCTTCTCGATTCTAGCGATCTCAGCCATCTTTTCAAGCTGCGCACCGCCAACCTTGATGCCTGCCTTGGCCAGCGCCACGCCCCCCTTCGCTGCGCCACCCACACCCGTCGCGATGCTGCCAACCTGCCAGGCGATTTCGCCGATGGCCTTGCCCAGCGCTTCGGCGTTTTCGTCGCCGCCGACTTCAAGGGCCGTTTTGACTGTTGCGATTTTGGTGTTCAGTTCATTGACGACGCTGTCGCCAAACTGCGCTCTGGCCTCAGGGTTGTTGATCAGCTGACTGAGGCCGTTCAGACCATCAATCGGGTGCATCGCGAATTCAGCCAGGCCCGCCACATCATTCCAGCCGGACTGCACCAGGCCCTTGCCGATGCCGAGATGGGTCAGGACGTCCTGTTTACCGCTGATGTATGCCCATTTGCCCGCCACCTCAAGCTTGGCCGCATAACCTTCGGCCTCGTCATATTCTTTCTTGGCCTGAACAATCTGCTGCGTCGCCAACCAATTGTTATCCACCGCCGCCCCTGCCGCCGTATTCGCGGCAGTCGGGTCGATAGAAGCACTGGTCGCAGCCAAACCCGTCACCAGGCTGACGATCAAATTACGTTTGGCTTCGCGTTGTTCTTCGCTTTCGTCCGGGCTGCTTTGTGAGAACAAACCGGTCAGCAGGCTGGACGCCGCTGCGCCTGCTGCACCGCTGCCGCAGCTTTGGTTGCTGGCCGCCGCACCTGCGCAGGCGACGATGCCATGCAGGGCGGCGTGCAGTGGGGAGCCTTCGGTCAGCTCGCCATTTGCTACAAGGTCGCCGATGTAGCCTGCGCCGCGCTGCTGAACGTAGTTGACCACCAGGCCTTGCACGAAGGCGGCGTTGCCGGCGCTGATGTTGCCGCCGGCGGCACCGATCAGTGCAGTGGTGATTTGTCGGTAAGTGCCGCCTGCGCCCCAGTTTTCGGAGATGTCGTTGGCTTCTGCCGACAGTTGTCTTGCACGAATCTGCAGGGCCATCTGTGCGGCATCGTTCTGCCCGTCGATTTTATCGGCTTCTGCCTGCAGCGTTTTGGCCTGTTGCCGCTTGAGGTCCGCTTCCCGGGCCTTGTTGGCGAGGAAGGTGCTGGCTTCGTTGGAGAACGCAGTGACGATCTCGAACCCGGCGCGGACTTCATCTTCGTCGAAGATCGGCTTGAGCGAGTTGCTGCCGTTGCGATCACTGGACACGTCGCGGTTGAGGCTGGCGACGGTTTGTTCAGCGGTCTTGCCGGTGCGTTTCTGCTGTTCGGCGT
>NZ_WIBD01000048.1:0-2406 GCF_009495975.1 Pseudomonas sp. SZ57
CGACCTTGTAGGTGTTGGTGTCTTGCAGGCTTTCGATATTCAGATCACCGCCGACGTCGGCGATGACCTTCTTGCCACTCGCCACCGTACTTTTGATCTTTTGTTTTAATCCAGTTCGCAAAAACTAGTATTTCAGCTTGCCCTGTACAAATTCTTTTCAATGCGAGGGCGTTCAGTGTGCAGCATTTTTATTAAGCGAGTTCTTCCCAAGCTATTAGGGAATAGCTTCAATTTCATAAATTAGAGTAGTGAAGTCTAGCGTTTCTGTACCGCCACTGCATTCCAATTTAGTTAGTCTTCCCTCCTGATCTTCGCAGACCACAATTCCTGCCTCCCCCACCCATGCTTGAACAATGTTATCCGCCCGCCATACGTTCCAAATCTTTAGTACACCAGCTTTCTTCGCTACTACAGAAAAGGAAACAGACTCGGGACTTGTATCTGTCCATAAAATTATATCAGTATCGCGTTGATTGTTAATTTCGATATAGCCGTTTACTGATTTTAAGCGCAGTCCGGTTACCACTTCGCTAGATGCGCTAAGTCTACGAGCCAAGAAATTGCTTTGGCCTTTCTCAATAGCTTTTTCAAAAATTGGCTTTACAAGACACCCCGAAACCTCGATAGGAGCGCCTCGTGTTCTTTGAAAAATTGTAGAAAGTGTTTCAGTCATGTCTCAGTATCCTGGCTTTCTGTAAGGATCCACCGCCGCATGATCCTGCGGCCAACGAGGTACAAAATCTTTACCGCCGTCTCGAAACGGGACGGGTTCGTGGCTTAACTCCATAGACTCCATTCCACCTTTATCTGCATTATATCGCTGCGGCGCTAGTCCCTTTTTCATTCGTTCAATATTTTCGGCACCATATTTACTAGTAGCCTCTGTAGTTGCGGCCTCGTTTTTCCAGAATCTAGAGCGAACAGTAGTCCAAGAGGGGTCATTACCTTTTGCCGTTTTATTATAGACATCATCGCCAACCTTCCAACCGTTCTTCACGGGGGGAGTGTCAGTAGGCTCGGGCGCTTTTTCCTTCGCCTCCAAAACATTCCGATCAACAAGATTACCCGCCTCAGAATCCGTCATCGAACTCATCGGATTCGGATTTTTAGCATTCTTCGCCGCAAGCTTCTCGATTCTAGCGATCTCAGCCATCTTTTCAAGCTGCGCACCACCAACCTTGATGCCTGCCTTGGCCAGCGCCACGCCCCCCTTCGCTGCGCCACCCACACCCGTCGCGATGCTGCCAACCTGCCAGGCGATTTCGCCGATGGCTTTGCCCAGCGCTTCGGCGTTTTCGTCGCCGCCGACTTCAAGGGCCGTTTTGACTGTTGCGATTTTGGTGTTCAGTTCATTGACGACGCTGTCGCCAAACTGTGCTCTGGCCTCAGGGTTGTTGATCAGCTGACTGAGGCCGTTCAGACCATCAATCGGGTGCATCGCGAATTCAGCCAGGCCCGCCACATCATTCCAGCCGGACTGCACCAGGCCCTTGCCGATGCCGAGATGGGTCAGGACGTCCTGTTTACCGCTGATGTATGCCCATTTGCCCGCCACCTCAAGCTTGGCCGCATAACCTTCGGCCTCGTCATATTCTTTCTTGGCCTGAACAATCTGCTGCGTCGCCAACCAATTGTTATCCACCGCCGCCCCTGCCGCTGTATTGGCGGTAGTCGGGTCTATGGAAGCACTGGTCGCCGCCAGCCCGGTCACCAGGCTGACGATCAAATTACGTTTGGCTTCGCGTTGTTCTTCGCTTTCGTCCGGGCTGCTTTGCGAGAACAAACCGGTCAGCAGGCTGGACGCCGCTGCGCCTGCTGCACCGCTGCCGCAGCTTTGGTTGCTGGCCGCCGCACCTGCGCAGGCGACGATGCCATGTAGCGCGGCGTGCAGTGGGGAGCCTTCGGTCAGTTCGCCATTTGCTACAAGGTCACCGATGTAGCCTGCGCCGCGTTGCTGGACGTAATTGACCACCAGACCCTGCACGAACGCGGCGTTGCCGGCGCTGATGTTGCCGCCGGCGGCACCGATCAGTGCAGTGGTGATTTGTCGGTAAGTGCCGCCTGCGCCCCAGTTTTCGGAGATGTCGTTGGCTTCTACCGACAGTTGCCTTGCACTGTTCTGCAAGAGCATGCGCTCGGTATCGCTCAAGCCACCGGCTTTATCAGCTTGCTCCTGCAGCTCTTTGGACTGTTGTCGCTTGAGGTCCGCTTCCCGCGCCTTGTTGGCGAGGAAGGTGCTGGCTTCGTTGGAGAACGCAGTGACGATCTCGAAACCGGCGCGGACTTCATCTTCGTCGAAGATCGGCTTGAGCGAGTTGCTGCCGTTGCGATCACTGGACACGTCGCGGTTGAGGCTGGCGACGGTTTGTTCGGCGTTCTGACCCGTGCGTTTCTGCTGTTCGGCGT
>NZ_WIBD01000049.1:0-2477 GCF_009495975.1 Pseudomonas sp. SZ57
AGCGCCAGCGACAAGGCCAGCAACGTAACGCGCAGCGGCATCAGTGGCGGTGCCGTCGTCATCACCGACGACGCCGAACAGCAGAAACGCACGGGTCAGAACGCCGAACAAACCGTCGCCAGCCTCAACCGCGACGTGTCCAGTGATCGCAACGGCAGCAACTCGCTCAAGCCGATCTTCGACGAAGACGAAGTCCGCGCCGGTTTCGAGATCGTCACTGCGTTCTCCAACGAAGCCAGCACCTTCCTTGCCAATAAGGCGCGGGAAGCGGACCTCAAGCGACAACAGTCCAAAAAGCTGCAGGAGCAAGCTGATAAAACCCGTGGCTTGAGCGATACCGAGCGCATGCTCTTGCAGAACAGTGCAAGGCAACTGGCGGCAGAAGCCAACGACATCTGGGGCGCAGGCGGCACATACCGACAAATCACCACCGCACTGATCGGTGCAGCCGGCGGCAACATCAGCGCCGGCAACGCCGCGTTCGTGCAAAGCCTGGTGGTCAATTACGTCCAGCAACGCGGCGTAGGCTACATCGGCGACCTTGTAGCAAATGGCGAACTGACCGAAGGCTCCCCACTGCACGCCGCCCTGCATGGCATCGTCGCCTGCGCGGGCGCCGCCGCCAGCAGCCAAAGCTGCGGCAGCGGTGCCGCAGGCGCAGCGGCGTCCAGCCTGCTGACCGGTTTGTTCTCGCAAAGCAGCCCGGACGAAAGCGAAGAACAACGCGAAACCAAACGTAACCTGATCGTCAGCCTGGTGACCGGGCTGGCGGCGACCAGTACTTCCATCGCCCCGACTGCCGCCAGTACAGCGGCAGGGGCGGCGGTGGATAACAATTGGTTGGCGACGCAGCAGGACGTGCAGTCTAGAAAGGAATACGAAGCCGCAAAAGGAATGATTGCCAAAGCTCAGGTATTTGGCAAGTGGTTAGCCATCAGCGGCAGACAGGAAATCCTGACCCGGTACGGGATTGGCAAAGGTCTGGCGGAGTCCGGCTGGAATGACATCACGGGCCTTGCCGAGTTCGCGATGCACCCCATTGATGGCCTCAATGGCTTGGGCAAACTGATCAGCGACCCGGAGGTCAGAGCGCAGCTTGGTTATAGCGTCGTTAACGAATTCAACGGCAGGATAGACACGATCAAAAACGCCCTGGAAGTAGGCGGCGACGACAACGCTGAAGCGATGGGCAAGGCCATGGGCGAACTGGCCTGGCAAATCGGCACCGCCGTTACAGGAGTGGGGGGAGCGGCGTCAGGCGGTGTGAAGCTGGCCAAAGCAGGGATCAAGGTAGGCGGCGAGCAGCTTGAAAAGCTGGCTGAGGCCGCTAGACTTGAGAAGATTACGAAAGCCGAAGCTGTACGCAACCGTGTTGTAGGCGCTATTGCAGATAGCCAGGAGGCAAGTGCTAGCTCCAAATTCGGGCAGTTTGCTAAAACTGAGGCTGAGCTTCGGGGGGCTCAACGTGTAAAGTCGGCGACTGAAATACCGATTGTAAAAGTTAAAACTGAAAATGCAGTTAAGGGTACTCCAGAATACGAGCTGCTTAATAACCCGAGTGCACGAGCTGCAAATACACGGTATGAGCTTGATAATGGGAAATCCTTCACAACCAACAGCGCAGGTCAGGTTGAAGAGTTGACCTTTATCCCTGTGAATGAAAAAATCCCTCGCGACTCTAGGCAAACAGAGATGGGCCATCAGGGCCGAGACACTGATGTGGTTGGTCATGCTCAAGCTTGCAGCCAAGGCGGAACATGTGACGGCTACAACCTTTTCCCGCAAGATAAAAACTTCAATAATTCAGCCTATAAAGTTTTCTATGAAAATATCATCAAAAAGGCTCTGGACGACTCGACGAAGACGGTTGGCCCAACCACAATCAAATTCAACAGATCAACTGCGGACTCTATTAGATCTGACACTTTATCAGTCACCTATACCATTGATGGCAGGACCAGAACAAGTATTTTCAAAAATGAATCCAGCAAGCCTTGAAAGGAACACACATGATTACCGAAGATTTTGCATTAATTAAAGAAATATTTTCCATTATTGATAACGGAATTATCGACGGCTATGATCGTTTTCGTTACGAGGTGGTAGTAGGAAAAGGATTCATAGACACAGAGTTACTTGTCGAAAAGGATGGAGTGGAGACTACCAACGCCCGGACAGATATGGACGATACACGGCTGTATGAGTTGGTAGATAAGCTTAAGCATAGCGCTGAGCAACGCGGTGAAGATTGGGTTTCATTCGTGATTTCATATAAACATGGAGAGCAAGTCAGTACAGAATTCAAGTACCCTGACAACTGAGATGCTCATAGAAATACAGTTTATTTAGGGAAGGTCTAAAGTAGACATTGATTTTTGATGCCCCTCATGGCCTGATTTTTAAAAAAGCTCGCCCGATCAGATAATCAGACTTTTCCCGCTTTTAACTCGATACCCAGATCAAAGGCGCGGTGGCGA